>NZ_JPXY01000031.1:0-42714 GCF_000771895.1 Gallibacterium genomosp. 2 | reverse complement strand
GTGGTCGTGGTCGTGGTCATGGTCGTGATCGTGGTCGTGAGCTGAAGTTTCGCCTAATAACGATTCAATACCGGCTAATTTACTGATAGTTAATACGCTGGTTGCATCACGTTGTGCAATAGATTTTTCTAAAAAAGCATCAATATCTTTGCCGATCCAAAGTACAAATTCAGCATCACGAACTCGTTTTGCATCAGAAGGTTTCATATTGTAATCGTGTGGCGAAGCACCGGCAGGAATAAGTATTTGCGTTTTTGTTACGCCATCAGCAATTGATGAGGCAATGAAACCAAGTGGCCGCACCGAAGTTAAAATATCGGCATTAGCAAATGTGGTAGCGGATATAGCTGAAAGAGCTATGGTGAATTTACTTAATTTATTTATTAATAACTTACACATACTATTTCCTCTTGATGATTAAATGGGGAAAATACACTATGCTTTTTTATCCGATAAAGCAAGTTGTTTTAGTTATTTTAAGTGGAAATATTGTCAGGAGAATAATGCCAAGTTTGCATTAATAATGGGATAGCTTGTGTTAATTCTGTGCTGCTTAGATTGCCAAAACCGAGCGAAAACAGGCGTTTTTGTTGTTGGTTAAAAATCGGGTAAAGTTTGATTTGTGCCTGTTCCGCTAAGGTTGTCAGTTCATCTAGTGTTCTGTGGTCATTGAAAAGCTCAATTAATAAGTAAAAACCGGATTGGGTGCCGTAATAATGGATGTTTCGCCGATAGGGTTGTAGTAATTGGCATAATAATTCCATACGTTTACGGTAATGTGTGCGCATACGTTGGATATGGCGTTCAAAATCACCGCTTTGCATTAAATTTGCCACCAGATGTTGATTAATACGAGGAACGGTGCAATTAAATTGTCCGCATACTTGTTGATAATGTTTGAGTAAATGTGGTGGCAATACCATAAAACTTAGGCGTAATGAGGGCATTAACAGTTTGGAAAACGAGCCAAGATAGATCACTTTTTCGGCGTGATCCAAACTTTGTAATGCTGGAATTGGTCGCCCTTGATAGCGGAATTCACTGTCATAATCATCCTCTATGATGTAACGATTTTTTTGTTTTTTTGCCCATTCAAGGAGCTGATGGCGTTCATTAATGGACAGCACATTGGCATAAGGATATTGATGCGAAGGGGTTGCATACAGAATATTGATATTGTGTTTTTCAAGCAATTCGAGATTAATTTTTTGTGAATCATTAATAATGGGTAATTTAATGATCTCTTTATGAATAATGGTTAAGAGCTTTTCTACTGCGGTATAACCGTACTGCTCCATTGCGTATTTAAATGGTTGTTTCTCTTGTAAATGATCAAATAGCCAACATAATTGAGTCATTGCTGTTTCCGCACCTGCAATGATAATAATCTGTTCAATTTGACAACGTACTCCCCTAGCGGAATAAAGATAATGTTTGAGCTGTTCGCGTAAATAACGGTCGCCCTGTTTTTCGCCAAGACAGAGCAGTTGTTGTAACTGGTGATTGCTTAAGCGGCGTAGCTGTTTTTTCCAGAGATTAAGCGGAAAGGTTTGGGTATCGATAGCGTTGGGATTGAAATCAAAGCGATACATTTTGTCTGTTTTTGATGCTTGATCGGTTTTAAGCGGCAGATCGTTATGAAATAGTTGTTGATGATCAAAACAGACTTTAAACCTCGCACGTGGTTGCGCTTCAATATAGCCTTCAGCCTGTAATTGTGCATAAGCTGCTTCAATCGTGCTAAGGCTAACCAATAAGGATTTTGCTAAGTGGCGTTTTGACGGTAGCTTTTCGCCCAATGCCAAGATGCCGGCACTAATATCTTTTTTAAGTTGTTGATAAAGTTGTAAATAGAGCGGCGTATCACTGTTTTTATTAAGTTTTAAATGGATTTCGTTCATTTAATTTTTAAATCTGATCTGGTTAAATTTATTAAAACTGATACTTTTAATCATATCTGAATAGCGAAAAATAACAACCGCATAACAATTCAATTATCGAAGCAAGGAGAAAAAAATGAATAAGATTGTTGGAAGTGATGTGGTAAAACGCGGTATGGCGCAGATGCAAAAAGGCGGTGTGATTATGGATGTCGTCAATGCAGAGCAAGCAAGAATCGCAGAAGCAGCGGGTGCGGTTGCGGTAATGGCGTTGGAGCGTGTGCCGTCAGATATTCGTGCTGCCGGCGGTGTTGCACGAATGGCGAATCCTAGAATTGTCAAAGAGGTAATGAATGCGGTTTCCATTCCGGTAATGGCAAAAGTCAGAATCGGTCATATCACTGAAGCAAGAGTACTGGAAGCAATGGGCGTTGATTATATTGATGAAAGTGAAGTGTTAACGCCGGCGGATGAGGAGTTTCATTTATTAAAAAGTGAGTATACCGTGCCGTTTGTTTGCGGTTGCCGTGACCTTGGCGAAGCATTGCGCCGTATCGGCGAGGGTGCGGCAATGTTGCGTACCAAAGGTGAACCGGGAACCGGCAATATCGTGGAAGCGGTGCGTCATATGCGCAAAGTGAATGCTCAAGTGCGTAAAGTGGTGGCAATGAGTGAAGATGAGTTGATGACAGAAGCTAAAAATTTAGGTGCGCCTTATCAGTTGTTATTACAAATTAAACAACAAGGACGTTTGCCGGTAGTGAATTTTGCGGCGGGTGGTGTGGCAACGCCGGCGGATGCAGCGCTAATGATGGCGTTGGGCGCAGACGGTGTGTTTGTTGGTTCAGGTATTTTTAAATCGGAAAATCCGGAAAAATTTGCTAAAGCGATTGTGCAAGCGACCACCTATTACCAAGATTATGATTTGATTGCGCGTTTATCAGAAGATTTAGGCGAAGCAATGAAGGGCATTGATATTGCTAAATTAAGTTTAGAAGAACGGATGCAGGAACGAGGTTGGTAATATGAGTGGCAATCAAGGTTATCGGATCGGCGTATTAGCCTTGCAAGGCGCGGTAAGTGAACATATTGCGCAGTTGCAAAAGTTGGGCGTGGATGCGATAGCGATTAAACAGCCGGCAGAATTGGACGGTTTAGACGGATTAGTGTTGCCTGGCGGTGAAAGCACGGTAATCGGCAAATTGATGCGTGATTATGGCTTTATTAAGGCGATCAAGAAATTTGTGAAACAGGGGAAAGCGGTTTTTGCCACTTGCGCCGGAATGATTTTATTGGCGAAAGAGATTGTCGGCGGTGAAAAGCCCTATTTATCATTGTTGGATATTTCGGTGCGTCGTAATGCATTTGGCAGACAAGTGGACAGTTTTCAAACCTATTTAGATGTTAACGGTTTATCATCACCTTTTCCGGCAATTTTTATCCGCGCGCCTTATGTGGAAACATTGTTATCGCCAGAGGTGGAAGTCTTGGCTGAAATTGGTAAACGTCCCATTTTAGTAAAGCAGGGCAATTTATTGGCTTGCTCTTTTCATCCGGAATTAAGCGCAGATGAACGTGTTATGCAGCTGTTTTTACAGCTGGTAGCACAGAAATAAAATGTTTAAAAAAGTAGGTTCGCCGATTGGGGCGAACCTACTGTTCCTCGATATTTCTATTGTTCCTTGATTTTCTACTATTTCCAATAACGAAGTCGATTGGCATTAATTACAACCGTAATTGAACTGCACGCCATCGCCAATGCTGCCCACATTGGGTTTAATAAACCGAATGCCGCAACCGGAATTAAAATAATGTTATAAATAAAGGCAAAAAATAGACTTAATTTAATATTGTTAAAGATAGCTTTGGCGATACGAATCGCATTGACTAATGTCATCAAATTAGTATTGAGCAAAGTTAAATCCGCTGTTTCCATTGAAACTTTGGCACCGTTGCCCATTGCAATCGAAACATCCGCCATCACAAATGCCTGTGCATCATTCACGCCATCGCCGACCATTGCGGTAATGCCGTTTTGACGACTTTGGCTGATTTGTTCTGCTTTCTGTTGCGGCGAGGCTTGCGCAATCACCCGTGTAATGCCGAGCTGTTTGGCAAAAGCCTCTGCAGTTTGGTGATTGTCACCGGTCAACATTGTGCAATCAATCTGCTGTTGTTTAAGTTGTTGCAATGCGATTGAGGCATCCTGTTTGATCTGATCGCTGATCGCAAACACATTAATTACCTTTTTGCCGTTGGCTAAAAAGACTAAGCTAGCGGCAAGTTGTAATTGTTGCTGAATAAAAGTTTGGCAAGGTTGCAGATCTACCTGTTGTTCCTGCATAAAACTTAAACTGCCCAAAAGCCATTGCTGTTGTTCAATGGTCGCTTGCAATCCTTTTCCGGCAATCACATTGACTTGTTTAATTGTCGGCAAAACGGCAGATTGCTGTTGTGCAAATTGGATAATTGCTTGGGCCAAAGGATGTGCCATATTTTGTTCAATTGCGGCGGCAATGGCGAAACTTTCACGATTCTGTTGCCAAACAGCGGTTACTTGTGTATTTCCGCTGGTGAGCGTGCCGGTTTTGTCAAAGAAAATATGTTTGACTTGGCTAAGGTGCTGTAATCCGTTTGCCTCTTTTACCAAAATGCCCAATTTAGCCGCTTGTCCTGTTCCGACAATAATAGACATTGGGATTGCCAATCCTAATGCACAAGGGCAAGAGATTACCAATACTGAAATTGCAGCCAAGGTAGCGGCACTAATATCTGCACCATTGAACAACCACAAACAGAAAGTCAAGGTGGCGATAAGTAAAACGGTTGGCACAAAAATGGCAGCAATTTTATCAACCAGTGTCGCTAACTGCGGCTTAGAGGTTTGCGCCTGATCGATTGTCCGAATCATTTGTGCCAATGTGGTGTTGCGACCGGTTTGCGTTGCCAACATCTGCCCACCGCCATTGCTGACCAAGGTTCCGGCGGTAACGATATCACCGATATTTTTCTTTATCGGTTGAGATTCACCGGTCAGAATTGCTTCATTTACCCAAAGTTCGCCCGAATTGAGCTTGCCATCAACCGGAATTTTATCGCCGGTTTGTAATTGCAATAGCATCTGCGGCTGTACTTGTTTGGTCGGAATCGTTTTGGTCTGTCCGTTTTCAATCACCGTGCTTTGTTGCGGCAAAAGATCCATTAAAGCAGATAAGGCTGTACTTGCGGATTTTTTACCACGACTTTCTAAAATTTTGCCGATATTGACGAAACCAATCACCATTAAACCGGAATCCAGATAAAGATGATGTTGCGTAAATTGATGCGGAAAGAGAATAATCAGCAGTGAAAGCAGTAAGCTGGTTAATGCGCCCAGTGTCACCAAGGTATCCATTGATGTTGTCTTGTGCAATAAATTCGTCCAAGCGCGCACAAAAAAGTGTTTGCCTGAATAATAAATAGCAGCAATTACCAATAAACTTAGCAGCAAATAGAAAGCTTGATAACCAACAGGATGCGCTTGACCAAACCGTTCATATGATGGCAGTAGCTTTAACCACATAGCAATCATTAAGCCGAAACCGACAACCAATGCCACTGTGGTTTGTCTGATTTTATGCTGAATATCTTGTTGATATTTTTGCTCAATTTTTTGCGCACGAGTGATTTCATCTTCCAGCAGCTCCGCTTGATAACCGGCAGCGGTAACCGCTTGCGAGATTTGATCGCTATCTCCACCAACCACGGCAGCAGTGTTGTCAGCCAAATTTACCCTAACCTGTTCAACTTGAGAGACTTTTCGGATTGCTTTTTCAACTTTAGCAACACAGGCAGCACAGGACATACCACTAATCAGAAATAGCTGTTCATTTTCTTGTGGAGTGCTAGGTGATAGTGCGTCAGCCGTTATTGTTTCAGTTTCAACGTGTTGTGGCTGACAGGATTCAACACGTTGAGAGGCTACTTTGCCGAATAACCGGCTTGCTCCACGCAATGGATTAAGGTTTCTAAAGCGGCATCGCCATAAATTTTCGCTGAAGTTTTTTCTACATCGACAAACACCACATCAGGCAATTTTTCAAGCGCATTTTTTACGCTGTTAACGCAATGTTGGCAATTAAGACCCGATAAAGATAAGGTTTGAGCCGGCTCGCTAGCAACTTCGGCTTGATAACCGGCGTCAACCACGGCTTTGATTAAGGCTTCACTGTCGGCATTTCCTTCGACATAGGCATAATGCAGAGAAACTTTTACGTTTTCGACACCGGCTACGGCGGAAAGCGCATTAGTTACACTTTTTACACAATGTTGGCAAGAGAGATCAGAAAGTTTTAATAGTGTCATTTTTATTCTCCATATATTTTGTATTTTTTTGTTGGTATTGAGTTCAGGCTGTGTAGCGAACTCATCAAACGGTGCTACAATAAACCTTCCTGTAAGGTTAAAGTCAAGGAGAAAAGATGTATATTAATGAAGTAGCTAAATTGACTAATCTGAGTGCGAAAGCAATCCGATTTTATGAACAGAAAGGTTTGATTGCGCCGCCAGATCGGAGTGTTAATGGTTATCGCCAATATAATATGCAGCATATTGAAGCATTAAATTTGATTCGTGAAGCGAGAGAAATAGGGTTTTCTCTGCTGGAATGTGAACAATTATTGGCGTTGTATCGCAATCCTCACCGACGAAGTGCAGATGTTAAGGCGCAAACTTTAGCGAAGATTGACGAAATTGATGCTCAGATTGCCAAATTGCAACAAATGCGGACTAAATTGAGTGCATTAGCGGCGCAATGTCCGGGAGATGATAGTGAAAATTGCCCGATTATCAATTCCTTAAGCGGACAATATTGTTGCCACAAAACTTGATTATTGAACAACCAGTAATCCCATACAGCCTTTATCTGAGAGTAATAGATTGGATGCCCCAAAAATAAATGGATAGGAGTTGGAAGAAGGATTATCAAATTGCACTAAAATGCGGGTTTCGCCTTCTACCCAAACGGTATCTGTCCAAGCCAACATCTCTTTTTTGTTGCGTTCGCCGTTTTGCTGTTCGATCAGGAATTTCGCCCCTTGTAATTGGAAGCCGGTGGCTTGATCGGCAGTGAGTACCCAACGTTCAACGCTGTTTAATTGCGCAAAAATATCAATACGGCGAGGATCAAAACGGCGTTGATTGATCATTGCATCTTGGGTACTTAAATGGATGTGTCGCTCTTTTTGCGGTGAAAGCGGCAACCCCAGTTTGGCATCCGGCAAAGTCGGTTTTTGTTGAGCAAAAGCGGAAGCTAAACCTTGCGGACGCAACTCGACAACAAGATTATTTTCCAGATGATCGGACATTCCCAGCCAACCCCTTACTTTATCAATAATATTTGCCGAATCGCCGGCAAGCAGACGTAACGGTTTGTTTTGATTGGTATTGACCAAAATTTCAGCACGTTCGCCCGGTGCCAATAACAATACTTTTTGTTCGAGTGGCTGCGGAAGAAATCCTAATCCGGAAGCAATTTTGAAGAAAGGTTGCTGGTTATCTAAGTGCAGATAATATGGGCGTGAAACCGAAGCATTTAACAAACGAAGACGAATAAAACCGCGTGCAACATTGATAAACGGATTACGTTGTCCATTAACAAACAGTTGTTTACCTAAAAACGAATTTTTCTCTAGATTAAAGACTTGCTGACCATCATAATTTAAAGAAATATCCTGTAATATCAATGGAATATCATTTTCACCATATTTATTCGGTAATAAACCTTTTTTGCTTTCTTCATCTTCAATAATCCACATTCCGATTAAGCCTCGATAGCTTTGATAAGCGGAACGACCAATGGTATCACTGTGATACCAACAGGTTGATGCGGATTGTTTGATCTGAATGATCGGCGACCAAGAGCTGTTGGGTGCCAAATTACGATTAATGCTGCCTGAAACCTCGCCGTTAGCTTGTAAACCTTGAATATTGATCGCAATAGCTTCGCTTAAATTATTTCGATAAGTAAGACGCAAAAAATCATTCTGTTTCATTTTGATGGTCGGACCTAAGTAAAAACCGTTAAATCCCCAAGCATCAACTTTATTGTTATTAAAGGCTTTTTTGACATTACGAGCATTCAGTAAAATCGGCGAACCACGACCGACAGAAGTTAAAGGAGGAATCCAGAGAGGAGGATTGCTATCAGCCCTAACGGTACAAGGCAAAACATTGCCGGCAACAATTGCTAAAGAACCTTGTAAAAAGCGGCGACGTGAATAATTTCCCATAATTTCCTCCTCTTTTTGACTAGGATTTTTGTTGTTTTTGTGCGATTTCGGCATCAAGTTCAGCAATACGCTTAGCCATTAGATCGTGACAATTTTGCGCAAAATTGCGTACGGTTTCTCTATTGTACGCTTTGCTGTCGATTGGCGGTAACATTTCGCAAATTACGGTGCCGTTATGCCAACGATTAAGATCAATTTTATTATGTGTTGATGAACAAACAACCGGAACAACCGGAACACCGGCTTCAACAGCAGCATAAAATGCGCCGGTTTTAAATGGCAATAAACCGCGACCGCGGCTGCGTGTACCTTCGGGGAACATCCAGATTGAAAGATTATCTTTATGAATGCGTTTAGCCAGGGTTGTCATTGTGTTGTGGGCTTTACTGCGATTTTCTCGATCAATAAAAATATTACCGGTAATCCAGTAAAGTACGCCGAAAAATGGGATCCAAATTAGGCTTTTTTTCCCAACACTGACAGTACGAGGCATTACCATATGAGAAATAGTAACCATATCATAATTATTTTGGTGGTTACCGACATAAATACAACGTTCAAATTTGTCTGCACCTTGAGGATAACGATATTCGACTTTCAGCCCGAAAAGTGGGTGGAGACGAGCAAACCAGTGTGCAAATACCGCCACATTGTTCGGATTTTTAAAATTAATTAATGAATAAAGAGAACCAATGATACAGATTAAAATACAACAAATAGCGACTACAATAATACGAATTACTTTAAGCATAGCTTATCCCTCACATAAATTAGCGCAAGTATAGCGAAATTAGGGGAACAAGTACAAAAGAACAAAGCGTTTATGCGGAAAATGCTTTATAGTATTTCCTTTCTTGATTAATGATAAATAGAAGATGGATAAACCGATTTATTTTATTGCTGATTTACATTTGAGTATGCAATCGCCGCATTTACTTGCATTGTTTCGTTATTTTATGACGGAAAAAGCTCCGGAGGCGCAAGCGTTATATATTTTAGGTGATTTGTTCGATTTTTGGGTAGGAGATGATGAGCATTCGAAGCAGATTGATGAAATTAAACAATTATTGCTCGATCTGACATCAAAGGGGATTGCTTGTTATTTTTGTCACGGTAATCGTGATTTTCTGATTGGAAAGAAATTCGCACAAGAAACCGGCGTACAGTTACTGCCGGAATATCAAAAATTGGCGTTGTTTGGTGTGGCAACATTGGTCTGTCACGGTGATACGCTTTGTTCCGATGATATAGCCTATCAAAAATTCCGCAAGAGAGTTCATCAGCGTTGGTTACAAAAATTGTTTCTCTGTTTGCCATTGCAATGGCGGATTGATTTAGCACAACGAATTCGCCGTCAGAGTCAGTATGATAAAAAGGAAAAATCATTGCAGATTATGGATGTAAATGCGCAAACTGTAACGGAAATATTTGATAAGTTTCAAGTAGAACAAATTATTCACGGACACACGCATCGTCAAGCAATTCATTATTTAGAAAATGGCAGGAAACGGATTGTTTTGGGTGATTGGCGTGATAAATTATCAGTTTTTGTGGTTGAAAAAGATAAAGCAGGCTATTTTTTGAATTTAGGATTGCCGGAAGAGTATGGAAGTATAAAAGAAACATAAAAAAGAAAGCCCATAGTTTTACTATGGGCGAAATTCTTTTGGCATAAAGACTAAATTTCATAAAAGGAGACAAATAAAACATAGTACCAAAAGAAAAAATTTGGCTCCTCCTGCTGGACTTGAACCAGCGACATATGGATTAACAGTCCACCGTTCTACCGACTGAACTAAGGAGGAATAGCCCCATTGGGCAATGCGGGCGAGATTTTATTGATTTTGCTCGTCTTTGTCAACAGTTTGCCATTATCTAATTTTTGCGATAGCACAAAATTATTTTGCCTCACTTATACTGATTATCAACAAAATCAGTTTAATTATGTTATTCCTTTTCTTATTTTTAGCACGAAGATCATTAAAGATAGGTGTATTTTGTGATCTTGATCTCAATTTGGGAACGTTCCCATTGTGTAAAACTTCATCATTGGTTATGCTGTTACTGGTTAATTTAGTTGATTAGATTAGATCTTGAGGACACTATGGCAAAAAAAATTGATCCGCAAAATATCACCAAGTTGATTACATTAATAGGCGGTAAAGATAACATTGCGTCGGCGACACATTGTATTACAAGGTTACGTTTTGTACTGAACGATACGGCGAAAGCAGATGTTAAAGCAATAGAAGATTTACCAATGGTAAAAGGTTGTTTTACTAATGCTGGACAATTTCAGGTGGTAATTGGACCCGAAGTAGATTTGTATTACAAAGAATTAGTGAAACAGACTTCAATTAGTGAAGTGAGTAAAGATGATGTTAAAACAGCTGCTAGGCAAAATATGAAATGGCACGAACGCTTAATTTCCCATTTTGCGGAAATTTTTATTCCGCTATTGCCGGCATTGATTAGTGGAGGTTTGATTCTGGGTTTCCGTAATGTTATCGGCGATATTCCTTTATCGGATGGCAAGACGTTGGTACAGACAAGCCCAATGTGGCAAACCATTTATGATTTCTTATGGTTAATTGGTGAAGCAATTTTCTTCTATTTACCGGTCGGTATCTGTTGGTCTACAGTGAAAAAAATGGGAGGTTCACCGATATTAGGTATTGTATTAGGTGTTACCTTGGTTTCTCCGCAATTAATGAATTCCTATGGTTTAGGAACACAAATACCGGATGTTTGGGATTTTGGTTTATTTACGATTGATAAAGTCGGTTATCAAGCGCAAGTGATTCCTTCCATTATGGCTGGTTTAACCTTAGGTTGGTTGGAAACACGTTTAAGAAAGATTGTGCCGGATTCATTGAATCTTGTGATTGTGCCTGTTGTTTCATTGATTATCGCTGTCTTTTTAGCACATTCCATTATTGGACCTATCGGACGCGAAATTGGCAACGGCGTGGCTTATGTGGTTCGTGCCGCAATGACTGGCAGTTTTGCACCAATCGGCGCAGCATTATTTGGTTTCCTTTATGCGCCATTGGTTATTACCGGAGTGCATCAAACCACATTAGCGATTGATATGCAGATGATTCAAAGTATGGGCGGAACACCGGTGTGGCCACTGATTGCATTATCGAATATTGCTCAAGCTTCAGCCGTGTTGGTCAGCAAGAAAGCCAATGAACGCGAAATTTCAGTGCCGGCAGCAATCTCCGCTTATTTAGGAGTAACAGAACCGGCAATGTACGGTATCAATTTAAAATATCGTTTCCCTATGCTATGCGCAATGATTGGCTCTGCGTTTGCGGCATTGCTTTGTGGTTTCAGTGGCGTGTTGGCAAATGGTATCGGAGTAGGCGGTTTGCCGGGAATTTTATCGATCAAACTGCAATTCTGGTTGATTTATGCATTAGCAATGCTGATTGCCATTATTGTCCCATTGGTTTTAACCGCTATTGTTTATAAACGTAAAGCCGCAAATGGCACTTTATAAGGAGATAATTATGCAGCAGGCTTCTCAACAACAATGGTGGAAAACAGGCGTTATTTACCAAATTTACCCAAAAAGTTTTCAGGATACGACCGGCTCGGGCACCGGTGATATTAATGGTATTACGCAGCACTTGGATTATTTAAAAAATTTGGGTGTGGATGCCATTTGGATTACACCAATTTATGTTTCGCCACAGGTCGATAATGGTTATGACGTTGCTGATTACTGTGCGATTGATCCGAGTTACGGTTCAATGGTGGACTTTGAAAATTTAGTTGAACAGGCACATCAGCGAAATATCAGAGTGATTATGGATATGGTGTTCAATCATACTTCAACTGAACATCAATGGTTTAAACAGGCACAAGATATTAATAGTAAATATCACGATTTTTATATTTGGCGAGGCGAGCATAAAGATAAATTGCCGAATAATTGGCGTTCCAAATTCGGCGGTAATGTGTGGCAATGGAGCGAAAAAGTAGGCAAGCATTATTTGCATCTTTTTGCAACAGAACAGGCCGATTTAAATTGGGAAAATCCGAAAGTGCGTGCCGAATTGAAAAAGATTTGCCACTTTTGGGCAGATAAAGGGGTTGACGGTTTAAGATTGGATGTGATTAATCTGGTCTCTAAAGATCAGCGTTTTCCGAATGATGATCAAGGCGATGGTCGCCGTTTTTATACCGATGGACCGCGTATTCACGAATTTATGCAGGAACTAAGTCGAGATGTTTTTCAACCAAGAGGCTTAATGACGGTTGGAGAAATGTCTTCAACTAGTTTGCAACATTGTCAGCAATATGCCAATTTGCAAGAAACGGAACTTTCAATGACGTTTAATTTCCATCATTTGAAAGTGGATTATCCAAACGGTGAAAAATGGAGTTATGCGAAACCGGATTTTGTTGAATTAAAAAGGATTTTCCATTATTGGCAGTGCGGAATGAATGGTAAAGCGTGGAATGCATTGTTTTGGTGTAATCACGATCAACCTCGCATTGTTTCACGTTTTGGAGATGAGGGGACATTACGAATAGTTTCTGCAAAATTATGGGCAATGATTTTACACGGTCTTCAAGGTACGCCTTATATTTATCAAGGTGAGGAAATCGGGATGACCAATCCGAATTTTACTTCACTAAATCAGTATCGTGATGTGGAAAGCCTAAATATGTATCAGGAATTACAGAACAAAGGTGTACCTGAAGCATTGTTGCTGAAAATTTTAGCGCAGAAATCGCGTGACAACAGTCGCACTCCAATGCAATGGAATCAAGATAAAAACGCCGGTTTTAGTGAGGGAGAAAGCTGGATTGAAGTTGCCGGAAATTATCAACAGCTGAACGTACAACAAGCCTTGGCAGACAGAAACTCTGTATTTTATTGTTATCAACGCTTAATTGCATTACGAAAACAGTACCCGATTTTTACGGAAGGTAATTATCAGGATTTATTGCCGGAATCTGATTCTTTGTGGTGTTATCGACGGGAAAGTGAGGATAGCTGTTTATTTGTGTTGGCAAATTTAACTGACAAAGAACTGCTGTTCAATTTAGATAGAGAAATGGATATTACACAGTACCAAATCTTGCTGAATAATTATGATGAAATTTGCTGTCAGACGGAAACGATCAAGTTAAAACCTTATCAGGCTATCTATTTATTAAGATAGACAGCACATAGAAAGGTGTTGCTTTTAGGCAGCACCTTTCTCATTGTTAGCCAACAAAGGCTGCATTGTCGCGCCATCTATCATCACATCGGCTAACGTATATTTAGATAACGTTTCATAAAAAGAGTTGAATGCATCATTTAATGCCAATGGCAGACGACAGCTCGGTGCGATACAACACTTATTTTTATCTCCCAAGCATTCAACGATAGGCCCTTTTTGCTCCGCTAAACGAACAATTTTCCCTAAATTCAATTCGCTCGGCGCTCGATGTAAACGAATACCACCACCCTTACCACGAATGGATAAAATGAGATCATTTTTCGCAAGATGATGAATTACTTTCATTAGATGATTTTCAGAAATATTGTAAGCGAGCGCAATTTCCTGAATGGTGGAAAGCCTATCTTGGTGTGCTGCGAGATAAAGCAGAACACGCAAATTGTAATCAGTAAAAGTACTTAATTTCATAAATATTCTTAATTAATTAATAACAATATAAAATCTTACTCTTTCTTGATCTTATAGGCAATGTTCCGCTTTTTTTTAAAACACGTTTATTTATTTTGTATCAAGTTTTGGTATTAGATAACTTGGGTTATAGCAAAGCAAGCTATGACAAAACGTGTTATTTCATTCTCTATACCTCTACCTAAAACTGCATGAAGAAACATATCAGCAAATCCTATTTTGATATGAAATACTAATTGTTAAAAAAATAACTTTTTGTTAAATTTTTGTTTACAAAAAGTTCTTTTATATTTATAAATCATATTCGACACTTTTAAGTTGTAAGTGTCATTATCATTGTTAAGTAATCTATTAAGGAGATTTTTATGGAGAGTGCAATCGATCTTTTTGCTACAGAATTACCTACTGAACATTATGATTTCAATGATGTAGCTTGGTAATTTAAGATTAAAGGACAGAGTATGCTGTCCTTTTTTGTATATATAGGAGAGGTTTTATGGAAGATAAAGGTTACCATTATATTTTAGATGTAATTCTTAGTGATATAAATTTTCTCAAAAATGATAAGCTATTAGAAACATTTTTTTTGAAAGTGTTAAGTAAAACGAAATTTAATACTATTGGTTTTTTATCGCATAAATTTACTACAAAAGGAGAAGGTGTAACAGGTATCTTTTTGCTTAGTGAATCACATCTTTCTTATCATACTTATCCGGAAAAAAACTATTTGAGCATAGATATTTATACTTGTGGAGATAAATGCTTTTCTGCTGTAGAAGAGATAGAAGCTAAATTACCAAAGGTACAAAAAATATCTCATCGCTATATTGAACGAGGGTGTCATATTCCAGAAATAGAGAAAACAAAAAAATCATGACTATAAGGAGAGTAGTATGAATTTACGAGATAACGGTTTATTTAAGTTTGATTACCAATTTCCTGTATATAATTTTTTCTTTCCAACACAAGGAAAAAGAGTTTTTGATGAAAATATAAACGACATTCTTGGTAGAAGTAACTTTCGCATAAATTCTAGAGCTTTATATTTTCATATTCCATTCTGTGAAACTATTTGTAGTTTTTGTCCTTTTACTAGAGGTGCATATAGAGATCATGATATTGTTGATAAATATGTTAATGCTCTTATAAAAGAAATAGAGATTAAATCAAAAATAAATGATTATTTTAGTATACCGGTAAAAGCTATATTTTTTGGTGGAGGGACACCATCACTTCTATCTCCAGATAATATGATTAAAATTGGAGAAGCGATAAAAAAATATTTTCTATTATCTAAAGATTGTGAGTTTTCATTTGAGATAGAAATAAAAAGCCTTTCGTCTGATAAAGTTTTTGCCATGAAAGAAATGGGGGTTACTCATCCTAGGTTTGGGCTGCAAACATTTGATCCTAATTGGAGAAAATTATTTAATCTTACATCGACATATGAACAAATTAATTTTGCTGCTGATTTATTAAATAAAAATTTTAAAACAGTATTATTTGATATATTGTATGGAATGAATGGTCAAGATGAGGAGGAATTAATAAGGGATTTAGAAAAAGCTATTGCACTAGGAACATCTAATATTGATATTTATCCAATTGATAATGTTATGACTCAAGCAAAACTTCATAAAGCTATTCGAGATAGAGGATTACCTTTAACAACAGCTACTAGAAAATTTTCTATGAGTATGTTGATTGATTCATATATGAGAAGTAAAGGATTTATGCCTCATAATGGGCATGGATATGTTAGGGTGGATGAAGTAGATCAATCTGTAGTAACAAATAAATATAGTTTTATTTATCATGAACATGTTTATGGATATTCAGATCATGATTTACATGGGTTTGGTGTGAATGCAGTATCATCAATACGAGAGCATACTATTACTAATACATCTAGTAGACAAAACTATATAAATTCTATGATGAATGGAAAAATTCCTATGACTATTAATAAACATTCAAAGATTTTAGATGAAATGAAAGCTTTGATTATGCGGCTTCCCTATCATGGTGAAGTGGAAAAATCTAAAATAGACATGATAAATATCCCATTATCATTACAAGAAAAAATATCACAGCTTAAAAGTCATAAGTTGATTACTGAGGATAAAGAACGATTTTATCTAACAAAATTGGGGTGGTATTGGTATACAAATATTATGTTTTGGCTTATGCCAGAGTCTGAACAAATAGCGATGAAACATTTTGTTGCAAAACATCTTAATACTGAGGGAAAATTTATAGCTAAGAAGGAGTTAATTTATGTGTAATACATATATTGATTTGATTAGCTCTTATAAAGAATTTTATGAGAAACTTATTTCTTATGATACCAAAGCAAAAGGATTTTATTTTAATAAAGATAGAAAATATTGGGTTGTGTATGGATATGAAGATTGTTCAAACTTATTGAGTAATGCTTATGTTTCTAAGAAAAGAATGTTAATTCCACTAGAATTATTTGATAAGGAAAGGGATTTAGTGGAAAGGTTCTTACATCTAATTAATAAATCTATTATATTTAGAGATGATAAGAAAAGTGGTGTTGTAAGGTTGATTCATGATAATTATAAAAAAATAGATATTTTATATATTATAGAAAGACTTTTAGGGAAAGAAAAAATAATTGATGAACAAAATCTATCTAAATTAAATAATTACCTTGCAAGTTTGTTAGTAGGATTTGAAAGTGACATATCCTTAACTAAACATGCAGAGAATGTTGGAATGCTTTTCGATGGAAGAGTAAGGGATAAGGAACATTTTATTTCTATAGTAAAATCTTTTTTAATAATTTTTGATGTATTTAAAAGGTTCTATAATACTACTGATATAAATACCTCTGATATAGTTGTTACATATATTGCAGCTCATCAAACTACTATGCAACTTATTGTTGCTTCTCTTTATAATATTTATAAATTTAATTTATCAGTGACAAGAGAAAATGTTAGGGATATTATCACTGAGTCATCTCGATTGTGTAGTCCTATTTTATGTATGGGAAGAATAGTTACTCAAAATATTAATTATAAAGATTTTATTTTTAAAAAAGGGGATAGGATTATGTTTTATACTGGAATGGCTAATTTTGATCCTAATGTTTTTAAAAATCCATTTGAATTTTCTTTAAATAGATATGAAAAGCCATTATCATTTGGTTCAGGGGTACATATGTGTATTGGTATGGGAATATCTCTTAGTTTTTCTAGTAAGTGTGTTGATTTTATATGTTCTAATTATTCAATAAAAAATGTAAGTGTATTTGAGTTGATAAAAGGTGTTTCTTCTTTAGGTGCTTTTCGATTTAGTATTGAGGTGGGATAATGCGGGCATTATTAACAATTAGAAATTTCCCATCACTATTATCGTCTTTATTTATTTCAAAGCTAGGAGATTACTCTTATGAGGTTGTATTTGTTTTTATTGTTCTAGAAATTACAGGTAGTAACTATATTCTTACTGGAGTTGTGTATTTTTTTAGGTTCATTCCATTCTTATTTTTTGGTCCTATAGGTGGATGGTTGGCTGATAATAAAGATATTAAGAATACTTTACTATTTAGTGAAATAGTTAGATTGATAGTGACCTGTTTGCTTTTTATTTCATATTTTTATGAGAATATTAATATTTATATATTAATACTATCTTCTGTTCTGACTACTATCGGAAGAAGTATTTTTCAGCCAAGTTTTAGAACTGCAATTCCAAAAATTGTTTCTAATAAAAATCTAGGGTATGCAAATAGTATTTCTCAAATTGCTGAGGAAATGGCAATGGTACTTGGTCCATTAATTTGTTCTTTTATTTTATCAATAGCTGTAAATAAATCGTGGGTGTTGATGTTTAATGCAATAACTTACTTTTTATCTATTCTTATTATTTTTAATTTAAGTAAGTTAGATGCGCGAAAAAAAGAAGTGTTTAATGTTTCAAAAATATACAAAGATACGTGTTTAAGTCTTGATTATTTATATCGTGTTAATAATAAATTATTCATTGTGATTATAGGATCTGGAATTTGTATCCTGTTTACTGGTTCAGTATTACGTTTTATTATTCCAGCGGTGACGGTTTTTTTGGGTAAAGGTGAGATTTTTACTAGCTATATTTTTTCTTTAATGGCATTTGGAACTATTATTGGAGGATTAATTTATAATAAGTGTGTAAATATAGTAACGCCTAATAAATTAATGTTTTTCTGGGTTGTTTATGGTGTTATTCTTTTTTGTTTAGCTGTTTTTTCATTCTTTTCATTTGATATCTTTTTACCTTTTTCTTTTATATTGGGGGTATGTGGAGCTTTTGTGGATATAACATTGGTTACCGTAATACAAACCTATTCTGAAAAAAATAATATAGGAAAAAATTTTGGTATTTTCTCAACATTAGCTAATACTTCGGAGGCATTATCCTCCTTATTGTCAGGTGTAATTTCTATATTCAGTATTGTTTTTTCATTTGTCACATTGACATTCTTGATAGTATTAACTGGCTCAACTTGTTTAGCGTTGCTTGCAAAGGAAAAATCTGTTGATGAAACTACATTATAGTTTAGCTTAAATACAGGTAATAACTGTCTTCCTTTTAAAAGGAAGACAGCGTTATATCAAAATAATGAGATTAATAAAAATGCTAAAGCTTCTTTTGGTATTTGCTGTTGGTTAAGATAAAGTTCTCCTTCTTTTTGTTCTAAATTGAGCTGATATGCATTTTTTGTTTCAAGCAAAATGCCTTGTGTCACCTGTTGTTGCAGTTTTGTTTGCAGGATCTGTTGCAGTCTTTCCGGATTAATTGGTTCAACTTGTTTATTGTTCTCAAATATTTTGTTCATTGCGGTCGCATAATTATTAATAACCCCATTTAAGAACGGTTTTTCGAGATTTAAATGAATATTCAATGAATCAAAAAATTGATCCGGTAAGCTTTGTGTTAGATTGGTTACGGCTTGTGGTGCTGTCTGAATATTAGCCTTCAATGTTGCTTCTCCATCACTATTTTTCAATGATAATGGTGCAATCACTAATTGTGGTTGTTGATTAAATAAATTAGTGAGTGAATTATGAAGTCGAGTTTGATCATCCTTTAAACTGGCACCGAACAAATTATCTAAATCGGCACCGCTTAAATGTTTGAATTGTAATTTTAGGGTTTGTGAATAAAGTGATTGTTCATTCATTAATACATCTGCAATATCACCGTCTATATCAATAGCATAAAAGTTTCCATCTTGTGTCAATTTCACAGTGCTGCTTTGATCTTTTGAGATATTGCTGACATAGGCGGAGTTTGCCTGAGATCTAAAGTTGAACTCGGCACGTTTTATTGTGGTTTTGATGTCACCGATCGGCAAATAGCGTAAATTGGTTAATTTTAATTTTCCTTCGGAAGTTAAACCTTGTACTAAAATGTTGCTATCAATATTTTTTTGTTCCGATTGTAAAATAAAACGGAAATCATCTAAGTTAATTGAATAGTGAATATTTTTCTCCTGATCTACTTTAAGTTTGTATTCACCGCCGGACCAAACAATTTTATTTTCATCGGATTGGTATTCACCCGGTGAAAAATGAAAATTCAGATCCATAGCTTGTTGATAATCTATATCAATTTTTAATGTAAAAGGGTTGGCAGCGACGTAATTTTTTTCGCCGTTTTTCAAGTAGAAAGGCAAGTTTTTGTTTTGATTATCGGTTTGCAACGTTGATTCACTGGAAGCCATCACTGGCAGCAGTTTGAACTGACTTAATTTATTAAGCGGCAATGGGCCGTGATAAATTTTAGTTTGAATCGGATAACTATATTCATCAATATTAAGTTGATATTGAAGATCACTGAAAAAAAAGTGGCGTTCTAGCTGTACATCATCAATTTTGATCCAACCTTGTTGGTTGATGTCGTCAATTTGTTTGAGATATTGTTCTTCAATTTTTGAGCCAGTATACCAAGTGCCGCCAAGCCAGACGGCACTTATCGCAGCTAAGGCGACAACAGTAATAGTGAGTGATTTTTTTTGCATAATTTTTCCTTGTAAACGAGTGGTTTATTTGCATTGATTTTGCGGTTTATTTGCCATAATTTCAATAATTTGAAAATCAGTATGCTGCATACTTTTACAAGCAATAGCGCATAAATTATCAATGCTGCGATCAATAGTATGTTCAACAATCCCTTCATCACCGGTTACGCCGGTCTGATTAATTGCCATTAGCACCGATTTATAGGCGGAGGTTACGCTGGTTGACACTTTCATTGCACAGCTGTTGGCGGCACCGTCACACAACATTCCGCTGATATCACCAATCATACTGCTGATTGCCATTGCTGCCGTGTCAAATTTATTGGTGAGCAGGTAGGAAATACCGGCACAGCTTCCCATTGCCGCAGTAGTGACTGCACAAAGTGCGGATAGCTTAGGTAATTTGCTGTGAATAAAAATCGCGATTAAATGTGATAAAAACAGGGCGCGCGTACGCTGTTCACCGTCAATATTGAGATGATTGGCGACAACAACAACCGGCATAGTGGCGGTTATTCCTTGATTTCCGGAACCTGAGTTGCTCATTGCCGGTAACGTTGCTCCACCCATACGCGCATCAGAGGCGGCGGTTGTTTGGATCATTATACGAGAGAGCAGATCATCAGAAAGCAAACCATCGCCGATATGTTTTTGTAAGGTACGTCCGATATGTAAACCGTAATCTTGGCGTAATCCCTCTTGTGATAAGGCGGCATTAAGTGTTTCTGCCTGATTGATAAAAGTGATCTTTTCTACATCGACCTGCATTGAGAAGTCGAAAATATCTTTTGCATTAAGTTGATTAAAAATGTGATGTTGCGAAGCGTCATCTATTGTTTGAATTGGGTTTTGATACAATATCTGACCATTTTTCTCAATAGAAGTAATGCGAGTGTGTTGTTCTTCAATGATGACGCGAACCCAGTCGTTTCCGCTATAAAGTGTTGATTCTGCATATAAAATATGATCAGTCTGCTTAATGCTGACGTTAACGGCACCTGTTTGTAGCAACTGTTTTGCCTTTTCAACCTGTTGAGGCGTAATATTTTTTAACACTTCTAAACCGCTATCAGCATTGCCTCCAATGGCACCAATAGCGGCAGCAATTGGTAAGCCCACCATTCCGGTACCGGGAACAGAAACTCCTAATCCGTTTTTCATTAGGTTCGGCGATACTTTTGCGTCAATTTTTTCAATGTTGGAATGACCGAGATATTTTGCCGCCGTGGCAGAGGCTAACGCCAAAGAGATGGGTTCGGTACAACCAAGTGCTGGTACAACATCTTGCTTAACGATTTGAATAAGAGTGTGTTCAAACGGTTGTAAGTGTGAATCCATAAAATCCTCATTAAATGTGATGGTGTTATTGTCGATCAGATAATTTCGTTGATAAATATACACGTTAATCAAGCAGCTGCTAAGCCCTAACTACAATTTAACATCAAGAAAAATGGTATTGATGAAAAAAAATTAAAAAAATTTTTAAAGTTGCCCTTGAAAATTGGATTTTAAGTTCAATTTATTGTGGCACGAACGATGTGGGTTCTATGAAAGACTGAGGATTAATAAAAAATTATCCCTTGTAAATTTTAGAATGAACCCTATTTAGTCGATGTTAAAAACGAATTTAAAATCAGGAGAATAAAGATTATGGGAAAAATTATTGGTATTGACTTAGGTACAACAAATTCATGTGTGGCAGTGATGGATGGCGATAAACCGCGTGTTATTGAAAATGCGGAAGGAGATCGTACAACGCCTTCTATCATTGCTTATACTCAAGATGGCGAAACATTAGTTGGTCAACCAGCTAAACGCCAAGCGGTAACTAATCCGAAAAATACACTATTCGCAATTAAACGTTTGATTGGTCGTCGTTTTACTGATGATGAAGTTCAACGTGATGTCAGCATTATGCCGTTTGATATTGTTAAAGCAGATAATGGTGATGCGTGGGTAGAAGTGAAAGGTGAAAAAATGGCGCCTCCTCAAATTTCTGCTGAAGTATTGAAAAAAATGAAGAAAACAGCAGAAGATTTCTTAGGCGAACCGGTTACTGAAGCAGTAATTACTGTACCTGCTTACTTTAACGATGCTCAACGTCAAGCAACTAAAGATGCAGGTCGAATTGCAGGCTTAGATGTTAAACGTATTATTAACGAACCAACAGCAGCAGCATTAGCTTATGGCTTAGATAAAGGTAAAGGTAACCATACTATTGCAGTATATGACTTAGGTGGCGGTACATTTGACTTATCTATTATCGAAATTGATGAAGTAGATGGTGAAAAAACGTTTGAAGTATTAGCAACCAATGGTGATACTCACTTGGGTGGTGAAGACTTTGATAACCGAGTAATTAATTACTTAGTTGATGAGTTCAAAAAAGAACAGGGTATTGATTTACGTAATGATCCGTTAGCAATGCAACGTTTGAAAGAAGCAGGTGAAAAAGCGAAGATTGAACTTTCTTCCGCACAACAAACAGATGTGAACTTGCCTTACATCACTGCTGATGCGACCGGACCAAAACACTTAAATATTAAATTGACTCGTGCAAAATTAGAATCTTTAGTTGAAGATTTGGTTGCAAAATCAATGGATCCGATCCGTGTTGCATTGAAAGATGCGGATTTAAGCGTCTCTGAAATTGATGATGTGATTTTGGTCGGTGGTCAAACCCGTATGCCGTTGGTACAACAGAAAGTGGCTGAATTCTTCGGAAAAGAACCTCGTAAAGATGTGAACCCGGATGAAGCAGTAGCGATTGGTGCGGCTGTTCAAGGCGGTGTGTTGGCTGGTGATGTAAAAGACGTATTGTTACTTGATGTGACTCCGTTATCACTCGGTATCGAAACAATGGGTGGCGTAATGACTACCTTGATTGAAAAGAACACAACTATTCCGACTAAGAAGTCACAAGTGTTCTCAACCGCTGAAGATAACCAAAGTGCAGTAACTATTCACGTGTTGCAAGGTGAACGTAAACGTGCGGCAGACAACAAATCACTTGGTCAGTTTAATTTGGAAGGTATTAACCCGGCACCTCGTGGTATGCCACAGATCGAAGTGACTTTTGACATTGATGCGGACGGTATTATCCACGTTTCTGCGAAAGATAAAGGTACAGGTAAAGAACAACAAATCACTATTAAAGCCTCTTCCGGTTTAAGTGATGAAGAAATTCAACAAATGGTGCGTGATGCAGAAGCAAATGCTGAAGCTGACCGTAAATTTGAAGAGTTAGTTCAAGCTCGTAACCAAGCAGATCACTTGGTTCACACTACTCGTAAACAGTTGGGTGAAGTAGGTGCAAATCTTGCAGCAGACGATAAAGCAGCGATTGAAAAAGCAGTAAATGAACTTGAAACTGCGGCGAAAGGCGAAGATAAAGCAGAAATTGAAGCAAAAACTCAAGCTTTGATTCAAGCAGCAGAAAAATTAATGCAAGCTGCTCAACAGCAAGCACAAGCCGGTCAGGCTCAGCAACAACAAGCACAAAGCGGTGCGAAAAATAACGGCGATGATGTCGTAGATGCTGAGTTTGAAGAGGTTAAGGATAATAAATAATCTATCCTCCTGATGTAGTGGCTTGAGTTTTTCGAGCTGCTACAATTTACCCCATGGGCGACGGCTAAACACCTCGCCCTTTTACTGTATTCAAAGGTTAATAATCAACTAAAAGTAGGATAACGAATGGCAAAGCGTGATTATTATGAAGTGTTAGGCGTTTCAAAATCGGATGATGAAAAAGCAATTAAGAAAGCTTATAAACGCTTGGCAATGAAATTTCACCCAGACCGTAATCCCGGCGATAAAGAAGCAGAAGCGAAATTTAAAGAAGTTCAAGAAGCTTATGAAGTATTAGGCGACAAAGAAAAACGTGCTGCCTATGATCAATATGGACATGCCGCTTTTGAACAAGGTGGTGCTGGTGCTGGCGGATTTGGAGGTGCGGATTTCGGGGATATTTTTGGTGATATTTTCAGTGATATGTTCGGTGGTGGTAGAAGCCGTCAACGAGTCGTGAGAGGTGAGGATTTACGTTACGACTTGGAACTTACGCTTGAAGAAGCTGTAAAAGGTGTTACTAAAGATATTAGAATTGCAACTTTGGCAACTTGTGATAGTTGTCACGGTTCTGGTGCTAAAGCCGGTTCAAAAGTGGAAACCTGTAGTTATTGTCACGGTTCCGGTCGTATTCGCCGTCAAAGTGGTTTCTTCGTGCAGGAACAGACCTGCCCTCATTGTCACGGTACAGGTAAAATAATTGAACAACCTTGTGATACTTGTCATGGTGACGGACGAGTGCATAAATATAAAAATCTTTCTGTTAAAGTGCCGGCAGGAGTGGATACTGGAAGTCAGCTTCGCTTAAGCGGTGAAGGTGCAGCAGGTGAGAATGGCGCACCGGCAGGTGATCTTTATGTGGTAATTCACGTAAAAGAACACGATATTTTTCAACGTGACGGTAATAATCTTTATTGTGAAGTGCCGATCAGTTTTACTTTAGCTGCATTAGGCGGTGAAATTGAAGTTCCGACATTAGATGGCAAAGTAAAATTAAAAATTCCGGAAGAAACACAAACAGGTAAATTATTCCGTTTACGTGGTAAAGGTGTCACTTCGACACGTTCTCACTATCAAGGTGATTTAATTTGTCGTGTGATTGTAGAAACACCGGTTAAGTTAAATAAAGAACAGAAGGAATTGCTACAAAAATTTGAGAAGAGTTTAGAAGGACGCAATCAGCATCGCCCCAAGGAAAAAGGCTTTTTAGATGGTGTAAAACGTTTCTTCGATAATTTAGGTAAATAATTTTATTATTAGAAATTGAAACCCGTAGGTTGGAAAACTTACGGGTTTTTTATTAATTAATCGCCTTGTAGCGTTATAAAACGATCACGCAGAGCGTGAAGTTGATCTCTTGTTTGAGCAGCTTTTTCAAATTCTAAATCCTGAGCAAATTTATACATCTGTTGTTCAAGGTGTTTAATCTGTTTTTGTAGATCTTTAGCATTATCAAGCATTTCATAACTTGCTGCCGGTTCAGCGGCTTTCGGTAAACGTTGTTTTTTCGCTTTTTGATTGGCACTTTGACCAATATCCAAAATTTCACCGATTTTTTTATTCAGTGCTTTCGGCACGATACCGTGTTGTTCATTATAAGCCTGCTGTTTTTGACGGCGGCGCTCGGTTTCATCAATGGCTTTTTGCATTGATGGCGTGATGCGATCGGCATACAGAATGGCTTTACCGTTTAAGTTACGCGCTGCACGACCGATTGTCTGAATCAACGAGCGTTCAGAACGTAAAAAGCCTTCTTTATCTGCATCCAAAATCGCAACCAAAGAAACTTCCGGCATATCTAAACCTTCTCGTAACAAGTTAATTCCGACTAAAACATCAAATTCACCGGCACGAAGATCGCGGATAATTTCAACCCGTTCAACCGTATCAATATCTGAATGCAAATAGCGAACCAATACGCCGTGTTCTGCCAGATAATCGGTTAAGTCTTCCGCCATTTTTTTCGTTAAAGTAGTGACTAATACACGTTCATTTTTTTCAACGCGTAAGCGAATTTCAGAAAGTAAATCGTCAACTTGAGTTCCTACCGGACGAACTTCAATTTCAGGATCTAATAAGCCGGTCGGTCTAACAACCTGATCAATAATTTCATCACCGGATTTTTCTAGCTCATAAGGTCCGGGGGTTGCTGAAACATAGATGGTTTGTGGGGCGAGGCGTTCAAACTCTTCAAAACGTAATGGGCGGTTGTCTAATGCTGAAGGCAGACGAAAACCGTATTCAACTAAAGTTTCTTTTCTTGAGCGATCACCTCTATACATACCACCGATTTGTGGAACAGTAACGTGTGATTCATCGATAATTAATAAGCCATCATTCGGAATGTAATCGAACAGTGTCGGTGGTGGCTCACCCTCTTTACGCCCAGAAAGGTAACGTGAGTAGTTTTCTATTCCGGAGCAGTAACCTAATTCGTTCATCATTTCAATATCGAATTGTGTTCGTTGAGTAATGCGTTGTTCTTCAAGCAATTTATTCTCTTTGATGAAATATTCTCTGCGTTGAACCAATTCCTGTTTGATTTGTTCAATAGCCTCTAAAATGCGTTCTCTAGGTGTAACATAGTGTGTTTTTGGATAAACGGTATAACGTGGCACAGCTCCGAAAGAGCGATTGGTCAGTGGATCGAATAGACTTAATCGTTCGACCTCTTCATCAAAAAGCTCTACGCGTAAGGCTACATCATCCGATTCTGCTGGGAATATATCAATCACTTCACCGTGAACGCGGAATGTACCGCGCTGAAAGGCGTGATCATTGCGGGTATATTGTAAGGAGGCAAGATGAGAGAGGATTTCTCGTTGATCAATAATTGCGCCAGTTTGTAGATGTAACATCATTTTTAGATAAGAGTCTGGATCACCCAAACCGTAAATAGCAGAAACAGAGGTTACCACGATGGTATCCCGTCTTTCCAAAAAAGATTTTGTTGCAGAAAGTCGCATTTGTTCAATTTGATCATTAATCGAGGCATCTTTTTCAATAAAAGTGTCGCTTGCAGGTACATAGGCTTCCGGTTGATAGTAATCATAGTAGGAAACGAAATATTCAACTGCATTTTCTGGGAAGAAAGCTTTCATTTCAGCATAGAGCTGGGCGGCTAATGTTTTATTTGGAGCAAAAATCATTGCTGGACGATTTAATTGTGCAATGACATTAGCAATAGTAAAGGTTTTACCAGAACCAGTTACACCAAGCAGTGTTTGGTGTGCTAGACCGTCATTTAAATTTTCCACCAGTTTAGCGATGGCTGTGGGTTGATCGCCGGAAGGTTTGAAGTCTGAATGTAAAATAAAAGGCTTACTGTTCTTTTTCATAATCAATTTAACAATAAAAGTTGTGAGCGGATTTTAACATATATCACGATTGAGCTGAATTAATACGTAATCACCACATTTTTTCAAAAAAGTAGATCCCTTTTGGGAAGTAGCTTGCTAAAATAATAACCCTCTTAATTTAGTGTATTTATTACATTTTCCTTTTGGATTCATAATATGAAAATTATGTCTTTAATTCCTGGTTTATTGCTTTCTGGAGCAGTGACCGCAGTAGCATTTACTCTTAATTATTTCGGCATCGGTAGTTCAATTGGTATTAGTGCATTAACTTTTGCCATTTTGATAGGGATGCTTGTTGGAAATACGATTTACCCTAATATTGCCCAAGTATCACACGAAGGCGTTAATTTTTCTAAAGGTATTTTACTGAGAGCGGGTATTATTCTGTATGGTTTCCGCATCACATTTCAACAAATTGGTTCAGTGGGGATTAATGCCATTGTAACAGACGCAATTATGTTGATTTCTACTTTCTTTATTACTTGCTGGTTGGGGCGAAAGTGGCTAAAAATTGATAAAGAAATCACTTATTTATGTGCGACTGGCTCCAGTATTTGTGGGGCTGCTGCGGTGATGGCGGCGGAACCTGTGGTCAAAGCACAATCGCATAAAGTATCGGTAGCTATCGCTACAGTTGTGATTTTTGGTACGTTGGCAATGTTTGCCTACCCAATGTTATATCCGTTGTTAAGCCACTATATCAGTGAATATCAATTTGGGATTTATATTGGTTCGACCGTACACGAAGTAGCACAGGTTTATGCTGCAGGACAGAATATCAGTAACCAAGTGGCGGATAGTGCTGTGATTACCAAAATGATTCGTGTAATGATGTTAGCGCCATTCTTGTTAGCATTATCATTTTCATTAAGTCGTAATCAAGTATCAAGTGAATCAAGAAAAATTAATATTCCTTGGTTTGCGGTTTGGTTTGTTTTAGTTGCCGTTTTAAATTCATTCCCAATTATTCCCGAAGTGATTACACATTGGTTGGTTGAATTGGATACTTTATTGTTGATGATGGCAATGTCGGCATTAGGATTAACAACACATATTGATGCGATTAAAAAAGCGGGCGCAAAACCGCTTATTTTAGGTTTAATTATATTTTTCTGGTTATGTATCGGCGGTTTTGTAGTTAACCTTGTCAGTGAAAGTATTTTTAATTAAGTTAAGTTTTAGTGAACAGGAATGGAGCGGAAACGCTCCATTCTTTTTAGCTTTTTTTCAGGAATATAACTAAAAAATAATAAGTTTTGCACAGACTTATTTTTGTCAAGTTTTTTTTGTTTTATTTTTTTTCTAAAAAATATAATCTTTTCTGGATTTTTATTAACTTATTGATTTATAAATAAATGTTATTTTGCAATCAAATTTGTTTCAGTTAATAAAACTCCTTATAAACTAAGGGTTAAGCGTTTTTTTCTAAAAGTATTCCACAAAGTTATCCACAGGTTGTGTGGATAGAAAATGATTCCGATAAAGTTGAAAGAACAGGTTAATTTTCAAGTAAACGACAGGGTAAGCAGAAGGATTTTATCTCTTTACCGCCATCTAACAAATAAAGAAGCTGAGAAACTGCTTTTTCACCTGCTTGTTGAAAACCTAAATCGATCATTAAAGTTTGTGGAAATAGAAAGCTCAAGAGTGGATTATTGCCGACACTGGCAACATAAATATGTGTTAGCTGTTGTTGTTGTAAATATTTGATTGCACCTAATGCAAGGTTATTAGTGGCACAGACTAAGGCGCTATATTTGTGAAAATCGATTTGTTGTGCAAGTTGATAACCGCTTTCAAAACTTAGATCTCCTTGCAAATCAAGAATTGGAAATTGATGTTGATGACAAAACGATAAATAAGCGTGATGACGCAGAAAACCAGTGGTAGTGTCATTGTCGTCAACACCAATATAAGCGATAGCCTGATGATTTTTTTGTAATAATGTCTGCATTAATTGTTGCACTGCACTGTGATCATCATAATAAATGGAGGTGATTCCCGGATGATTACGAGCGATAATCACCAAATTTTGTTGCCAGCTGCTTAGATCGAGTTGTTCAATACTGGAAAAGCTGAATAAGATAACGCCGTCAACTGCTTTTTGTCGAAAAAGCGTTAAATGATCCAGCACTAATTTTTCATCAAAACGACTCTCAACAATAATAGGCTCACAATGTGCAGCATAAAGCAGAGGTAGTATTGCGGATAAAGCTTGATTTTCTGCACTTGATGTCAGGCGAGAAACAATAATGCCAATAATCCTATTGCCTTGTCCTCGCATTGCACGTGCGGAATTGGATGGCAAAAATCCTTGTTCAGCAATTATCTTTTCCACTTTAGCTCGAGTTTTATCGCTGACTTTCGGATCTTGATTCAATACACGTGAAACGGTGGATTTTCCTACACCGCTCAAACGTGCAATATCTTTGATAGTGAGTCTTGTCATTTCTGTAAGTTTCGATAGGTTAATAGCCAATAACCGAGAACTGCAATAGTAATACATACGATCATTGTTGCCAACATCGGAGTGGCACTGGTTACAGGAACTAGAGCCAATACAGAACCGATTATTGCACCACCTCCGAAACGGAGTGTGCCTAGTACAGAATTTGCTGTGCCGGCAATACGCCCGAAATGCTCTAAAATTAAAGCTGCTGCATTAGCTCCAATGGTTGAGTTCATTCCAATAAACCAAGCAATACCAAGTGCCATAGACCAAAAACCGAGATCAAAAATTGCCACAATAAATAACCACAAACCGGCAGCAGCTTGCATTGCTAAACCGAATTGTAACATTTTTTCTGCGCCCACTTTGCTAACAATTTTACCGTTAAGAACAGTGAAACAAGCCATAATTGCAATATTTAGCATAAAGAAATAACCGAAATTTTCGACTTTTACGCCATAAATATCGATATAGACAAGAGAACCTGATGTTAAAAAGGCAAATAAACCGCCGAATGAGAAAGTGGAAACGATCAAATAACCTAGTACTTCTTTGTGTCTTAATACACTCCAGAATTGGCGTAGGATATTGCGTAAAGAGAAATGTTGTCGTTTTTCTACTTGCAATGTTTCTGGAATTCTCCACCAAAACAGTAAACCACTGATGATGCCTACAATCACTAAAAGATAGAAAATGGAGTGCCAATGGAAATATTGCACTAAATAACCACCTAGAATTGGCGCAAGTAACGGGGCTATCATTAATACTAAAGTGATTAATGACATCATTTTGGAAAAATCATTTTTACTGAATAGATCTCGTAGTAATGCTCCCAGTACAACAACCGGTGCAGCACCAAAAAATCCTTGTATTAAGCGTAAACCAATAAAATGATGAATATTATTAATTTGTGTGAGCCCGAATGCAGCAATGGTAGTAATACTTAAACCAAATAAAATAACTGGCTTACGTCCGATGCTATCTGCGATCGGTCCCCAAATTAACTGTCCAATTCCCATTCCTAAGGTAAACATAGTTAATGTATATTGTACTTGACTGGAGGGAACATTTAAGTCGCGTGAAATATTAAGAAATGCTGGAAGATACATATCAATCCCCAGCGGAGGCATCATTGATAATAGCCCCAAAATTAAAACAAATGCAAAATTAATTTTTACTTTTTTATTTCTCACATAAACCTCCTTTTATTTATCTTGTTTTTTATTTTAAGAAAAATTGAACCTCCGCATCAGTCAATGCACGATATTGACCTTCTTCTAAGTGCGAATCCAAGATGATTTGACCAATTTTCCAACGATGTAATTTGATTACTTTATTTCCAAGAGCAGCGAACATTCGTTTTACTTGGTGGTATTTACCTTCAATAATAGTTAAATTCAAATTGTAATCATCAATTATTTCAATTTGTGCCGGTTTAGTTGGTTGTTTTTCTCCTTTTAAAAGAATGCCTTGCATACATTGTTCAACATAAAAGTTTTCAATAGGGTCTGATAATGTTACCAAATAAGTTTTTTCACAATGATATTTAGGAGATGTAATACGATGAGACCACTGTCCATCATCTGTGAGTAGTACTAATCCTGTGGTATCAACATCTAGACGTCCGGCAGTGTGTAGTCGAGTTGAAAGAGGATAATCAAAAAATTGATAAACAGTAGGGTATTCACCATCATCGTGAGAGCAAATATAACCTTCAGGTTTAAACAATAAAAAGTATTGATTACCAATTGTCCACTCTAGTAAGGTTCCATCAAATTCTACTTGATCTTCTGGTGAAATTTTTAATGCACCGTCTTTAATAACCTGTTGATTTACTTTAACTAAATTTTGGCGTAATGCTTTTGTCGCCTGTGAACGGGATAATCCTGTGTATTCAGAGAGAAATTTATCTAAACGTTGTTTCATTTAATTAACCTTATTGATTGGTATTACCCCTTTAATAGGAATAAAATGAGTTAGAAAAGTTTGTTTTAAATATGACTTTGTGATCTTATTTAGGTTGTAATGGATTTCAAAAGCAAAATCGCTCATTTTATACATACAAAGAAAGCGGTATTTTAACACTGTTTGTTAAAAATGTGGCATAGCTCACAGCATTCTTAAGAAATAGATTTATAATAACAAATGGATTTTTTAGTGAGTGAGTTCTATTTTTAGGGTAACCAATAATAATCCAATCTCCGCTGTAATCTCCAAAGGCGGTCAACAATCAACAAAATAGATAAAGGTATAGCGATAGACTTTGATGTTCTATTAAAGCCTGTCATTATGACAGCACAGTGGATTGCCTCTCAACTTCAAATTGCCATTCGCAGTAAGTAAAGTGGTAAATCTCTTGCGAAAAATAACATATTAATAAGGATAGATTATGGACGAAAAACTACGCCAAGCGGCATTAGACTTTCACCAATTTCCAATTCCGGGAAAAATAGAAGTGACACCAACTAAATCATTAGCGACGCAGCAAGATCTTGCATTAGCTTATTCGCCTGGTGTTGCTGAGCCTTGTTTAGAAATTGAGAAAGATCCGGCAAATGCGTATAAATATACCGCAAGGGGTAACCTAGTTGCAGTGATTTCCAACGGAACTGCAGTATTAGGATTAGGTAATATCGGAGCGTTGGCAGGTAAACCGGTAATGGAGGGTAAAGGCGTACTCTTCAAAAAATTTGCTGGTATTGATGTGTTTGATATTGAGGTTAATGAAACTGATCCAGATAAATTAATTGACATTATTGCAGCATTAGAACCTACTTTTGGCGGTATTAATCTTGAAGATATTAAAGCACCGGAATGTTTCTATATTGAAAAGAAATTACGCGAAAGAATGAAAATTCCGGTCTTCCACGATGATCAGCACGGTACAGCTATTATTTGTGCAGCTGCTGTGCTTAATGGGCTACGTGTAGTGAATAAAGATATTAAACAGGTAAAAGTAGTGGCTTCTGGTGCTGGAGCATCGGCAATTGCTTGTTTAAATTTAATGGTTGCTTTAGGCATTGAGAGAAAAAATATTACAATTTGCGATTCAAAAGGTGTAGTTTATAAAGGTCGTGGAGACCATATGGATGAAACCAAACAGGCTTATGCAGTTGAAGATAACGGTGCGCGCACATTGGCGGATGCGTTGCCAAATGCGGATATTTTCTTAGGCTGTTCAAAAGCGGGTGTATTGACTCCGGAAATGTTGAAAACTATGGCGCCTAATCCATTGATTTTAGCTTTAGCAAATCCTGTTCCGGAAATTCTTCCACCAGTTGCTAAAGCAGCTCGTGCAGATGCGATTATCTGTACCGGTCGTTCTGATTTTCCTAATCAAGTGAATAATGTTCTCTGTTTTCCATTTATTTTCCGTGGCGCATTAGATGTACACGCCACCACCATCAATGAAGAGATGAAGTTGGCAGCGGTTCGAGCAATTGCAGACTTAGCATTGGCGGAACAGAGTGATGTTGTTTCTTCTGCTTATGCAGAAAATGAAGTCTCATTCGGGCCTGAATACTTAATCCCAAAACCATTCGATCCACGTTTGATTGTTAAGATAGCTCCGGCTGTTGCAAAAGCAGCAATGGATAGTGGCGTAGCACAAAAACCGATTACTGATTTTGATGCTTATGTTGATGAGCTTACTCAATTTGTTTACAAAACCAATTTATTTATGAAGCCGGTATTTGCTCAGGCTAAAAACAATAAAAAACGTGTTATTTTAGCTGATGGTGAAGAGCCTAGAGTGTTGCATGCTGTGCAAGAAATAAGTAGTTCAGAAATTGCTTATCCAATCCTAATTGGTAGACCGGCGGTGATTGAGCAAAGAATTAAGCGTTTAGGCTTGAAAATTGTTGCCGGTAGAGACTTTGATATTGTCAATAATGATCAGGATCACCGCTATACACAAGGTTGGCAAACCTATTATGACATTATGAAACGCAAAGGCGTTACACCTGCCTTGGCTCGTCAACGTTTGATTTCTGACCGTACTGCGATTGCAGCAACCTTATTGCAACTTGGTGAAGCAGATGCGATGATTTGTGGGCTAGTTGGCTCTTATCGTGAACATCTTCATACGTTACGTGATGTGCTTGGCGTGGCGGATGGCGTGCATACCCTTGGAGCGGTAAGCAGTTTAGTATTGCCGACAGGTAACGTGTTTATTGCAGATACTTTTGTAAACGAAAATCCTACTGCGGAAGAATTGGCAGAAATCACTATTATGGCGGCGGAAGAAGTGAAATCTTTCGGTATTGAACCACAAGTGGCGCTATTATCTAATTCAAATTACGGTTCATCTAGTAGCCCGAATGCTATTAAAATGCGTAAAGTGCTTGAATTGGTTCAACAACGCCGCCCGGATATTATTATTGATGGTGAAATGCACGGCGATATTGCTTTATCAGAGCAGCTTCGCAAAGATATTATGCCGGACAGCCCTCTAAAAGGTGCAGCCAACTTGTTAATTATGCCAAGTATGGAATCAGCACGTATTAGTTATAATCTGCTTCGTGCTACTACTACTGCAATCACTGTTGGGCCAATGTTGATGGGATTGAAGAAATCTGCTCATATCCTTACTCCGGTGTCTTCAGTACGCCGTATTATCAATATGGTGGCAGTTGCAGCAGTCCAAGCGCAGAAGAAATAAACGCATCAGTTAAATAACAAAAAGTGGAATTTCTAAAGAGTTCCGCTTTTTGTGAACTTTCCCTAATTAAAGAAATAATTACTATTCAAAGCCGTAGGCAGCACCAACCATTATATCTTTTTTCCTAAGATATATTTCTATTGCTCTTGCAACTGCGATATAACGATGAGAACCTTTATCTACATTATCAAATTTATTATTGGATATTCTGAATGTGATTGCTGTTTTCTGCCATACATATGTCAGTAGCGTGTAGTTGAGTTCCATTTATAGTATCAGTGGCGTTTGCATTAACTGATCCTGCTACTAGTTAGATTTGTACTTCTATTTTTAATGAAATGCTGTATTGATTTTGGAATTTTGCATTTGTACAGCAGTAGATTGATTGCAACATAACTATCTATTTTTGAAATAGTACTGATTTTCACCTCACTATCTCAATTATTAAAATGAGCAAGTCCAGCCGGATTTATTATTGGACTCACTCATTCAGTGTTGTAGACAATCAGCGGATTTGTTTACAGAAAATGGATTATAATTTAGTCATTAACAATTCTCTTACAACCTGAGCGACACCTTCGGTTGCTTTTTGGGTAATGATATTTACTGGACGTTGGAGAAAGCCGATGTTTGGATTTGGGTCGATAAGATAGATCTTTGCACTTCGTTTCGCTTCGTGCACTAAGCCATTGGCGGGATAAACTTGCAATGAGGTGCCGATCACCAACAGAATATCTGCATTGGCGACGATATCTATTGCCGGTTCCAACATTGGGACACTTTCGCCAAAAAAGACGATGAATGGACGCATTAAGTGACCATTAGGATCTTTGTCGGTAATTAACTGATCCTTATAACACGGAACAATGTAGTCCGGATCAAAACTACTTTGTGCTTTATTTAATTCACCGTGTAGATGAAGCACATTTTTGCTGCCGGCGCGTTCGTGCAGATCGTCAACGTTTTGCGTAATAATTCTGACATCATACTTCTGCTCTAATTCCACCAAGGCGAGATGTGCAGCATTGGGTTGTGCTGCCGCTGCATTGCGGCGGCGTTCGTTGTAAAAGTCGAGTACTTTTTGTGGGTTTCGTTCCAGCGCTTCGGGAGTACAAACCTCTTCTACGCGGTGACCAGCCCATAAACCGTCTTCAGCTCGGAAAGTTGGCAACCCACTTTCAGCACTGATCCCGGCACCGCTTAATACGGCACAAATTGGTTTCATTTTATTTACCTTCTTGATTTAAAATAAATTTTTCAATAACTTCAGCAACGCCGGAATTGATATTATCGGCAGTAATATAATCGGCAATTGCTTTTATTTCATCGGTTGCGTTGCCCATTGCTACCCCTAAACCTGCATATTCGATCATATGAAAATCATTGCCGGCATCACCGATACAAATAATTTCATCGGCAGTAAATCCAAGATGTTGCGCTAATTTTTCAATGCCACTTCCTTTATTGGCAGCTAAAGGTAGGAACTCTAAGAAAAATGGCGTACTGCGAACAATGGTATATTGTCTGGCAATATTTTCAGGCAGTTTGGCTAATGCAGCGTCTAACTTTTCCGGTGTATCTACCCACATCGTTTTAATGACCGGTTCTTCATCAGGAATTTTTGAAAAATCAATAATATGTAAGGGGATATGATTAATTTCCGCATCATGTCGGCTGTATTGATTTTCTTGAGGTGCGATAAGACCACGTGATTCAGAAAAGGTGTGACAGAAAACACCAAATTTTTGTGCATAATTGGTTAGCATTTTGCAATCTTTTCCGCTCATTTCCTGACGGGTAATAATTTTGCCATCGCTACGTTGCACTAAAGCTCCATTGAAACAGAGAACATAATCTTCTTCATCTAATAAGCTAAGTTGTTGCAGATAAGGTTGTAAGCCTTCTAAAGGACGACCGGAAGCCAACACAATTTTTATGCCCACTTTTTTTGCGGATTGAATAGCTTGTTGGTTACGCTCACTGATTTTCTTTTGTTTATCGAGCAGTGTGCCATCCATATCTGTTGCCAGTAATTTATATTTTGTCATACAGTTTCCTTGTGGTAAGTCATTTTAATTATTGAACTTTGTTTATTCTGCGTTGCCTTTGGCATAAAATCAACACGCTTTTTAATTTGTTTTTTTAGAGAGGAAAAGGATGAAATTTTCATTGAAACCCGTTTTTTGGGCAATGTTTGGCAGCGCATTGATGAGTGCTTATGCAACAGCTGCGGAATTAAATTTACGTGTGATTGAAACCACAGATTTGCACGCCAATATGATGGACTATGATTATTATAAAGATGCGCCTTCCAGTGCATTAGGATTGGTGAGAGCTGCCGATTTAGTGATGAAAGCTCGCCAACAGGTGAAAAATAGTGTATTGGTGGATAACGGAGATCTTATTCAAGGTAGTCCGATGGGGGATTATGCTGCGGCAGAAGGCTTAAAAAAAAGGTGATACTCATCCAGTTTTTAAAGCAATGAATTTATTGAAATATGATGTCGGTAACATTGGAAATCACGAGTTTAACTATGGTTTGGATTTTTTGAAAAAAGCATTATCAGGTGCTAAATATCCTTATGTTAATGCAAATGTATTTGATGCGAAAACCGGCAAACCATATTTTAAGCAGTATGTGATTAAGGATTATCAATTCACTGATTCGGATGGTAAGCAACAAAAAATTAAAATCGGTTATATTGGATTTGTACCGCCGCAAATTATGACTTGGGATAAAAAGAATCTTGATGGTAAAGTTATTGTCAAGGATATTACCGAAACAGCTAAAGTTCTTGTTCCGGAAATGAAAGAGAAGGGGGCAGATGTTATTGTTGCAGTAGCACATTCTGGTGTTTCTAGTGAACCTTATCAAGCGTTAGCAGAAAACTCTGTTTATTATTTATCTCAAGTGAAAGTATTGATGCGATTGCTTTTGGTCATTCTCACGCAGTCTTCCCAAGTAAAGAATTTGCTGGTATTCCGGGTGCGGATATTGTTACCGGAACTATCAATGGCATTCCGGCAGTAATGCCGGGTCGTTGGGGCAGCCACGTTGGTGTGATTGATTTAACGTTAAGTAACAATAGTGGTAAATGGGTTGTGAAACAAGCAAAAGCGGAAGTAAGACCGATTTATGATGGAAAAAATAAGAAAGCGTTGGCTGAAGAGTATCAACCGATTGTAAAAGCGTTGGCAACAGATCATAAAAATACGCGTGATTATGTGAACCAACCGATTGGTAAGGCGGATGGTAAAATGTACAGTTATCTCGCGTTAGTACAGGATGATCCGACAATTCAAATTGTTAATCAGGCGCAACAGGATTATGTCAAACGGTTTGTACAGGGTGATCCGGATTTAGCAAAATTACCGGTTTTATCTGCTGCAGCACCGTTTAAAGTGGGTGGACGTAAAAACGATCCGACAAACTTTACTGAAGTGGAAGCAGGACAGTTAAGTTTCCGCAATGCGGCGGATCTTTATTTGTATCCGAATACTTTGGTAGCCGTAAAAGTGAATGGTGAGCAGGTGCGTGAATGGTTGGAGTGTTCTGCTGGTCAGTTTAATCAAATCGATCCGAATAAAGCAGAAAAACAGCCATTATTAAATTGGGATGGTTTCCGTACATATAATTTTGATGTAATTGATGGTGTTAATTATCAAATTGATGTAACCCAACCGGCTCGTTATGATGGCGATTGTAAATTGATTAATCCACAAGCACATCGTATTACTGATCTTACTTTTAATGGCAAACCGATTGATCCGCAACAGCAATTCTTGTTAGCGACCAATAATTATCGTGCGTTTGGTAATAAATTCCCTGGTACTGACGGCAGCCAAACAGCGTTCGCATCTTCTGATGAAAACCGTTCAATTTTGGCGGATTATATTCGTCGTGTCAGCAAAGAACAGGGAGAAGTTAAATCAACAGCAGACAATAATTGGCGATTAAAATCTATTCCAAATAATAAAGCGGAAATTGTATTTGAAACATCTCCATCAGAAAAAGCAGCGGAATTTATTCAAAAACAAGCGCAATATCCGATGAAAAATGTTGGTCAGGATGAAAATGGTTTTGCACTTTATCAGATTGATTTAAAGCCATAAATTGACATTTTTAATAAAAAAGCTCACCGTAACGGTGAGCTTGGATTAAGGAGAATTTAGCGAATAAAGAGGTAGAAATTATTGTTGCCACGAATAATATTGAGAGCAATAGCGGCTGGTTTGCCATCTAAAATTTTGCGTAATTCTCCAATATTATTAATTTGATGACGGTTTATACCAATAATAATATCTCCTTTCTTCAATCCTAATTGATCCGCTTTTGAATTAGGTTTCACTTCCGCAATTACCACACCTTTTTGATCTTTCTCGTGGTAATTCTTTAGGTCAGCACCATCTAAATTAGAAATGACACTGTTACCACTGGCTAAAGATTCGTTATCCGCTTGCAATTTCACTTTGACAGTATTTGATTTACCATCACGGAGATAGGTAATTTCCATCTCTTTGCCAGCGCCGGTCGTTGCAATTTTAGCGCGTAATTCAGAGAAACTATTGATATTTTGTCCATTTAATCCGGTGATAATATCACCTGCTTTTAATCCAGCTTTTGCAGCAGCAGAATCCGGAAGCACTTCACTAATAAAAGCACCTTTTTGTGCTTTAACATCGAATGCTTTGGCAAGATCTGCATTCAATTCACCACCTTTAATGCCTAAAACACCGCGTTTGACTTGACCGAATTCGATAATCTGTTGAGCCAAACTGTTTGCCATATTGCTTGGAATCGCAAATGCAATACCAACATTACCACCACTTGGGGCGATAATAGCAGTATTAATACCAACTAGTTCACCTTTTAAGTTAAGTAATGGTCCGCCGGAATTACCACGATTGACAGCCGCATCGGTTTGAATGTAATTCTGATAGCTGTTGGTATCATCATCGGCTGCACGCCCTAAAGCAGAAATAATACCTGAAGTGACGGTTTGACCTAAACCGAAAGGATTACCAACGGCAATTACAAAGTCGCCGACTTTTGCTTTATCTGAATCAGCCATTTTTATTTGTGTGAGATCTTTGGCATTTTCTAATTGAATTAAAGCTACATCTGACATAGAGTCATTACCAAGTAATTTTGCTTTATATTCTCTACCGTCGCTGAGCGTAACAGTAATTTTATCAGCACCATCAACAACGTGATTGTTAGTCAAAACATAGCCTTTATCGGCATTAATAATCACACCTGATCCAAGCCCTTTAAATTGACGAGGTGAGCGATTCTTGAATTGATCTCCAAAGAAAAATTGAAATTCTGGTGGCAATTCAGGTAAGAGATTATTACTTGGACTGTTTCCAGCTGTTCCTTCCACCGAAATAGTGACAACAGCCGGAAGAACCTGCTCCAATACCGGAGCTAAACTTGGTGTTGAGGTATTTTCTAACACAGAAGTTGGAATATTAGCCTGTGTTGGCAATGAAGCACAGAAGATGCTTAATCCTAATGCAATACTGGTTAAAACGAATTTTTTCTTATTAATTTTCATTTAAAAATATCTCCTTAAAAAATAACTTTATACGAATTGTTATTCGCGCCATTAAGACAATCATTAAAAGGAAATGTTCCCCAAAAGCCGGAAAATTAATCAAAAATAAATAAAATAACTGTTTAGAGGTAAAGAAACGGCATAATAGTTGACCATTATGCCGTGAAGAAAAGTGCATTAAGCCTTTAATGCGGTGAATGCTTTATCTGCAGCAGCTAGCGTTGTTTGAATATCTTGTGAGCTGTGTGCAAGCGACATAAATCCGGCTTCAAAAGCAGATGGTGCCAAATAAACACCTTGTTCCAACATTGAATGGAAGAACTTTTTGAAACGTTCCACATCACATTTCATTACTTCTTGATAGCATTCCACTTTGCCGCGATCAGTAAAAAATAGCCCAAACATTCCACCAATATAATTGACAACGAAAGGAATTTGATGTTTTTTGGCGAGTGTTCTTAAACCTTCGGCTAATGTTTTTGTTTTTTCTGCAAGCAATTTCTCATTTTCTGGTTTTGCTAATTCTGTTAAACAGGCAATACCTGCTGCCATCGCGATTGGATTCCCTGATAATGTGCCAGCTTGGTAAACAGGTCCGGTTGGAGCGATATACTGCATAATTTCTTTTTTACCACCGAATGCACCCACCGGCATTCCTCCACCGATGATCTTACCAAGTGTTGTTAAATCAGGTTTTACATCATAGTAAGATTGTGCGCCGGCAAGCGAAACTCGGAATCCTGTCATTACTTCATCAATAATTAATAATGCGCCGTATTGATCGCAAAGTTGGCGTAATCCTTGCAAAAAACCTGGTTTCGGAGGAACACAATTCATATTTCCAGCTACTGGCTCAACAATAATACAGGCGATTTCATTTGGATATTGTTTAAACATTTCCTCGACGGAGCTAAGATCATTATATGTGCAAGTTAAAGTATGTTTCGCAAAATCAGAGGGTACACCCGGCGAGCTTGGTTGACCTAGGGTTAACGCACCAGAACCAGCTTTAACTAATAAAGAATCTGCGTGTCCGTGATAGCATCCTTCAAATTTGATAATTTTATCCCGTTTAGTGTAGCCTCTGGCTAGGCGAATAGCGGACATTGTTGCTTCAGTACCAGAGTTTACCATACGAACCATTTCGAGTGAGGGTACTAAGCGGCACACTAATTCAGCCAATTCAATTTCTAATTCGGTTGGCGCACCGAAACTTAAACCGTTTTTAGCTGTTTCAATGACTGCATTAAGGATTGAAGGATGATTATGCCCCAAAACCATTGGTCCCCAAGAACCAACATAATCAATATACTGTTTACCTTCACTATCATAAAGATAAGCGCCTTGAGCGCGTTGGATAAAGACAGGTGTACCTGATACACCATTGAATGCACGAACAGGCGAATTGACTCCACCAGGAATAAATTGTTGTGCTTTTTCAAATAAAGTTACTGAAGATGTCATTGTTTTTCTCATTGTAGTTAAATGTGAGCAATATTGTACTTGAAATCAAAAGATAATGAAAAAAACAAATGTATTAAAAAGTGACTTTATGCTATTCTCATCAACCATTTTCAACCATCATTCAGCATTACAACTCGTATGTTAAGGGGTCTTTAAAATATGTGGCTGAGTTTTGTGTTAACGTTCTTAAGCTCATTTCTAGCATTAATTATTATGCGTCCATTAGCAGTGAAAATTGGGTTAGTGGATAAACCGAATTATCGAAAACGTCATCAAGGATTAATTCCTCTTATCGGAGGAATAGCCTTATTCATCAGTAACACTTGCTACTATCTCCTCGAATGGAACGAAATGCGTTTGCCTTATCTCTATTTGAGTTGTGTCACTGTGTTATTAATTGTTGGCGTACTTGATGATCGTTTTGATTTAAGTCCTTTTTTGCGAGCTATTGTGCAAGCAATATTAGCTTTGTCGATGATCTATATCGGAGATCTGTCGTTAAATAACCTTGGAGAAATTATCGGCCCGTTTCAGATCACGTTAGGAACTGCTGGGGTTGTAATTACCGTGTTTGCAACTATTGCCATTGTGAATGCCTTTAATATGATTGATGGCATAGATGGTCTGCTTGGTGGCTTATCCAGTGTTTCATTTGCAGCAATTGGTATTTTATTGGTATTGGATGGACAGATGGATTTGGCAGCGTGGTGTTTTGCACTTATTTTATGCTTAATCCCTTATATTTTATTTAATATGTCAGTGTTTGGTATCAAAAATAAAGTGTTTATGGGAGACTCGGGAAGTACTCTAATCGGTTTTACTATGATTTGGATTTTGTTATTGAGTACACAAGGACATGGACATCCAATTAAACCAATTACTGCACTTTGGCTGATTGCAATTCCTCTGATTGATATGATCTGTGTGGTCATCAGAAGATTAAAGAAAAAGAAAAGCCCTTTCCGTCCTGATCGTTTGCATGTACACCATTTAATGGTAAGAGCGGGTTTAACTTCTCGACAAGCATTTGCCGTTATTACATTGATGGCGGCAGTGTGTGCAGGATTTGGTATTTTAGGGGAAATTTATTATATTAATGAATGGCTAATGTTTTTCGGATTTATTGTATTAATATTTTTATACGGCTATTCAATTACTCGAGCTTGGCGAGTTACACGTTTTATCAGAAGAATACAGCGTAGATGGAGAAAAGCGAAAGGTTTAGTAAGTAAAAAATAGAAGAGCTAAGGTGATGTGAGTATGAAAAACAGAAAATATCACCTTTTTCTTATCTAATATTTCCCTTATTCATCTAGAAAAATAGAAAACTTTCTTTTCTGTTTGTGCCGTTATGTTCGATTTAATTCATTAAAATGATAAAAATAAGAATGTTCTGAGCATTTATTATTAAGGAAATGACTAAAAAATATCAATAAAGAGTAAAATATCATCAAACAAAAAAAAATTAAAAAAAAAGCTAGACAGGCTATCTGAAAGTCATTAATATACGCCCCGCAACGACGCGATGAGCGCTCGTAGCTCAGTTGGATAGAGCGTTGGCCTCCGGAGCCAAAGGTCTCAGGTTCGAATCCTGTCGAGCGCGCCAGCTCGGTTGGATTAGGTAAGCGCAATATCTAAAATCTATGGTGGCTATAGCTCAGTTGGTAGAGCCCCGGATTGTGATTCCGGTTGTCGTGAGTTCGAGTCTCATTAGCCACCCCATTAATATAAATCGGCGAGTAGCGCAGTTTGGTAGCGCAACTGGTTTGGGACCAGTGGGTCGTAGGTTCAAATCCTATCTCGCCGACCATTTTTTTGTT
>NZ_JPXY01000030.1:0-27513 GCF_000771895.1 Gallibacterium genomosp. 2 | reverse complement strand
ATAAACAGAACAAAGCGATGAAAATGAACCCTGAACAGACATAAAATGTATCGTAATAACTATAAAATCCGCCAATAGTACCTGCCAATGGACCACCTAAAATCCAACTACTTTTAGCACAGTTAGTAAATAATGTTGTTGCTGTACCGAGTTTTGTTGGCATTAAATCTTGAAAATATGCCATTCCTATTGTAGCAACAATGCCGATTAATCCGGCGTTTAAGCATTGTAATAACAATAATCCCCGGTCGGAAGTGACAACTAAAAGTGATGGATAAAAAATTACACCGCATAAAATAGCTATCATCATTAAATGTTTTTTATCAATATATTTATTCATCCATCCTGCAAGCAACATAATTGGAATTTCTAACCCGGCAGCAGTTCCCATTAAAATTCCTGCTAAATTTTCAGGTAAGTGTAATTGATTGGTAATGTAAAGTGGCATATTAATTAAATACATACTATTACAGCTAAAAATAATAACTAACACTGCAGAAAGGTAAATGATATCGGTTCGATTCTCTGGAGATGTTTCAATGTTTGTTAGCATAGTAATATTTTTTTCTTTATGGCGGATTTTTGGCAGGAAAAAACGTCCGCAACAAGCACTTAACAAAAATACTATGGCACCAATTAAAAATAAAAAAGTGAAACCTTTATTAATTGCTAGCCAAAAAGCGAGAGGTGGCCCGATAATCCAAGCGAGAGAAATTTGCGCACGCATTATTGTCATAAACATAATTGCTTGTCGTTGTTTGCGGTTGGCGTATTCACGGGCAAAGGCGAAAATCTGTGGATTAGAGGCAGAACCTAATCCAAAAAGTGTTACTGCTAATGTAAGCAACACCCAATAGTTACGACTGAATGCAAAAATGACATATCCGACGGCAGCCATTAAACTGCAACCAAAAATAAGTAAACGTCTGTCTTTTAGGCGATCTGAAAAATAGCCGATAATTTGTCCAAGAATAATACCGACAAAAGCATTTACTGCAAAAAAGCAGCCTACCGCAAAAGGGGAGACGTGCACTTCTTTTGCTAAAAAGAGGCTCATTACCGGTAATTGAAATGCTGAACCGATACCGGTTAAAAATGCCATTAATAGAAAAGTAAATGTGATCCGCTTTAATGTTGTTTTTGAGTGGCTCATACGTTTAAGAAAAAATGCCCCTGAAAATCAGGGGCAAAATTTAGGTTGAGGAATATATATAACGTTATTATTTATAGCTTATAAACTTATAGTACGTCGCGGCAATTTAAGTCATCAAATGCTTGTTCTAAGCGTTTTGACATTGACTCTTCGCCTTTACGTAACCAAACACGTGGGTCATAGAATTTTTTGTTTGGTGCATCAGGACCTTCAGGGTTACCTAATTGACCTTGTAAATAAGCTTCATTTTTCTTGTAATATTCTAAAATACCGTGCCAAGTTGCCCATTGAGTATCTGTGTCGATATTCATTTTAACTACGCCGTAAGAAACTGCTTCTTGAATTTCAGCGTGGCTTGAACCTGAACCACCGTGGAATACATAAGAAACCGGCTTATCTGTGCTTAAACCGTGTTTAGCTTTGATATAGTCCTGACCTTTTTTCAAGATGACCGGAGTTAATTTTACATTACCCGGTTTGTATACACCGTGTACGTTACCGAATGCTGCCGCAACGGTAAAACGTGAACTGATTTTTGATAATTCTGTGTAAACTAAATCGATTTCTTCTGGTTTAGAATAAAGATCCATAGGGTCACGATCTGAATTATCAACACCATCTTCTTCACCGCCGGTAATACCGAGTTCCATTTCAAGAGTCATTCCGATTTTATCCATACGCGCAAGATATTTTTTGCAGATTTCGATATTTTCTTCTAATGGTTCTTCTGAAAGGTCTAGCATATGAGAAGAGAATAAAGGTTTACCTGTTTCAGCGAAATGTTTTTCACCGGCTTCAAGTAAGCCGTCAATCCACGGAAGCAATTTTTTCGCTGCGTGGTCGGTATGTAGGATAACTGGAACACCATAATGTTCAGCCAATGCGTGAACGTGTTTTGCACCGGCGATAGCGCCAAGCACATCAGCACGTTGTCCTTCAGCTAATTTGATGCCTTTACCGGCATAGAATGAAGCGCCGCCGTTAGAAAATTGAATAATGACCGGTGCTTTAACGCGTGCAGCAGTTTCCAAAACTGCGTTTACAGAATCGGAGTTCACACAGTTTACTGCAGGAATAGCAAAGTTATTTTCTTTGGCGAAAGCAAAGACTTTTTGTACTTCATCACCAGTTAATACACCAGGTTTTACGAAATCAAAAATTTTAGACATAGTATTTTCCTATTTTTAGTGAAGAAGAAGGGGGATATTCCCCCTTCTAAAAAACGATAATTAACCTTTTGCTCTTTGTTCAAGAATTTCTACAGCCGGTAACACTTTACCTTCAACAAATTCAAGGAAAGCACCGCCACCGGTGGAAATATAAGAGATTTGATCAGCAATACCGAACATATCAATCGCAGCCAAAGTATCGCCACCGCCCGCAATGGAGAAGGCATCACTTTCGGCAATAGCACGTGCTACGATTTCAGTTCCTTTACGGAAGTTAGGGAATTCAAATACGCCGACAGGACCATTCCAAAGGATAGTTTTTGCATTACGAATGATTTCCGCAAGTTGTTGTGCAGATTCATCACCTAAATCTAGAATTTCTTCATCATCTTGCACTTCTGTTGCTGGTTTTACAGTCGCAGTTGCAGTTTCAGAGAACTCTTTACCAACGCGAACATCAGTCGCAACAGGGATATTGCAGCTTGCCATTAAACGTTGCGCTTCAGGAATTAAGTCTTTTTCATAAAGTGATAAGCCGACATTATTGCCTTGTGCTGCGATAAAGGTATTAGAAATACCGCCACCGACAACAAGCTGGTCTGCAATTTTTGAAAGAGAATCTAAAACGGTTAATTTAGTGGAAACTTTAGAACCACCAACAATTGCTACCATCGGACGTTGTGGATTTTTCAATGCCTTACCTAAAGCATCCAGTTCGTTGGAAAGCAACGGACCGGCACAAGCAACAGGGGCAAATTTTGCAACACCGTGAGTAGAAGCTTGTGCGCGATGTGCAGTACCGAAAGCATCCATTACAAATACATCACAGAGTGCTGCATATTTTTGTGCTAAATCGTCAGCATCTTTCTTTTCACCTTTGTTGAAGCGCACATTTTCCAATACAACCAATTCATTTGGAGCAACTTCAACACCATCAAGGTAATCTTTTGCCAAACGAACAGGAACATCTAAAAGATTGTTCAAATAGTCAACAACCGGTTGTAATGAAAATTCAGCATTGTATTCACCTTCGGTAGGACGACCAAAGTGAGAAGTTACCATCACCTTCGCACCTTGTTCCAACGCTGATTTAATTGTCGGTAATGATGCTTTAATACGTGCATCAGAGGTGATTTTGCCATCTTTAACAGGAACATTTAAATCCGCACGGATAAGAACACGTTTACCTGCAAGATCGAGATCGGTCATTTTAATTACTGACATTTTAAGCCCTCTTATAAAGTTAAATAGGAGTGATTTCTGAATTCAAATAATGCGATTATTATAGCAGCTCATTGTGATAAAAGCGTGGGTTAGATCAAAATTATTTGATTAATGTTTGATTTATTTTTGTGAATAAAATAAATCGCTTAAAAAGCGGTTATAAAAATATAGACGAACGGTGTACAATAACCGATTTTTAAACGAAAGTGAAAGGGAGAGTGTGTCGAATTTATGGCATTATTAATTACGGATAAATGCACAAACTGTGATATGTGTGAACCGGAGTGCCCTAACAATGCAATTTCTGTTGGTGAAGAGATTTATGTGATTGATCCGGCGCTATGTACAGAATGTGTAGGGCATTATGAAACACCAACCTGTCAAAAAGTGTGCCCGATCAGCAGTTGTATTATTCCTGATCCGGCTCATCGAGAATCTCAGGATGAATTGTGGGAGCGATTTGTCCTTATTCATCACGCCGAAAAGCTCTAATTTAGAAAAAATCTAAAAAAATCTTACTTTTTTAAATAAATTCTAATTAAATTATCTCAAATACAATAATGTTTTTGCGAAATTTGTTATTTATTGAATAATACACGTCATTCAAACGTGATGCTTTGCATTATGTGTGTATGGAATCAAAAGAAGAAAGAGCATTTATTATGAAAAAATCATTTATTTTACAACAACAAGAAATTAGCTTTGTTAAAAACACTTTTACTGAAAAATTAGCAGAACATTTAGGTTTGGTTGAGGTACAAGGGCCGATTCTCAGCCAAGTGGGAAACGGTATTCAGGATAACCTTTCCGGAAAAGAGAAAGCGGTGCAGGTTAAAGTAAAACAGATTGAAGGTGAAGTGTTTGAGGTTGTCCACTCTTTAGCAAAATGGAAACGCCATACCTTAGGCCGTTTTGATTTTAAACCGGGTGAAGGGCTGTTTGTGCATATGAAAGCATTGCGCCCGGATGAAGATTCTTTGGATCGTACTCACTCTGTTTATGTTGATCAATGGGACTGGGAGCGCGTTATTCCGGAAGGATTACGTACATTGGATTACTTAAAAGATACTGTTCGTTCAATTTATCGTGCGATCCGTGAAACCGAAGCTTTAGTAGAAAAACATTTCCATATTGCTACCACTTTACCAAAAGAGATCACTTTTGTTCATACTGAAGATCTCGTGCAGCGTTATCCGGGGATGACAGATAAACAACGTGAAAATGCGATTTGCAAAGAGTACGGCGCAGTCTTTTTAATCGGTATCGGTGGAAAATTGTCTGATGGTAAACCGCACGATGTGCGTGCGCCGGATTATGATGACTGGACAACCGTATCAGAAGGCGATTACAAGGGCTTAAACGGCGATATTTTAGTGTGGAATGAAGAATTAGGCACTGCATTTGAACTTTCTTCAATGGGTATTCGTGTAGATGAAGCCGCATTACGCCGTCAGTTAGCGATTACCGGCGATGAAGATCGTTTAAAATTCTCTTGGCACCAAGATTTAATTAATGGCAAATTGCCACAAACCATTGGTGGCGGTATCGGTCAATCCCGTATGGTAATGTTCTTATTGCACAAAAAGCATATTGGTGAAGTGCAATCAAGTGTATGGCCACAACAGGTCTTCGAGGAATTTGAAAATATTCTTTAATGTATAATTATTGAAAAAGAAGAATAATGAGGAAACAGAGTATGAATTTGTTTCCTCTTATTTTTTATATCAAATTTAGGTTTAGGCATTGTCGGTGAAATTGTTGTAATGTGTTTCTATGTCCGATACTTATAATGATTGCCTGTGGCAGTTGTTGTTTGATGAGTGAATAAAGGGAATGCTCTGTTGGCTCATCCAGTGCAGATGTAGATTCATCTAGAAAAATTACTGTCGGTTTGCTGAGTAAAATTCGTATAAAAGCAATACGTTGTAATTCACCAGGTGAGAGAATTGCTTGCCAATCAAGTTCCCGATGTAAATGAGTTAAATATTTGTCCATCTTACATTGTTTCATTGCTGTGCATACTTGCTCCACTGATGTTTGAATATTTGGATAACAGATGGCTTGATAAAGTGTACCTTGTGGCAGATAGGGGCGTTGTGGTAAGAATAGTTTTTCTCCTGAGACGGGAATTTCTATTTCTCCTAATGTTTCAAAAGGATAGATGCCGGCAATTGCTTTTAATAAACTGGTTTTTCCTGTTCCAGATGCACCTTTAATCAATAAAGAATCACCGCTATTTAATGTTATATTGATATTTTTAAGAAAAATTTCTCCATAACTATTTTTTAAACCGAAGTTTGTTAATTTAAGTTGATTGCTATAGGTAATAGGATAAAAAGGATAATGTGCTTCCAATTGTTCTAATTTACTGAAAAAACCAACTAAACGATTTAACCTTGCTTGATATAATGTAAATTCTTCATAAAAGAGGCGAAAAAATGAGAGCGCTCTCATTAAGCGATTAAAAGCTTGTACTGTTTGATGCATATCTCCTAAGGTTACTTGACCAGCAAAAAATCGAGGGGCTTGTAGCATTAAAGGTAAAAGTTTAGCTGTTTCTGATACGCCGGTATTAAAGCCATCTAATCCCAACATTTTTAAAACAATGCGCCAACGATTCCGGATAATTTGTTGGAATTTCTGCTTTAGTAAATTGTGTTCTCTTTTTTCTCCTTGGTAGAAGGCAATGCTTTCTGCGTGATCTCTTAAACGAATAAGAGAATAACGATAGTTTCCTTGTAGTTTTTCCTTGTTAAAGTTTAATTTTACTAATGGTAATCCGATCCAAACGGAAATGGCAGTGGCGACAAGAATAAAAAGGTAAATAAAGAAGACTGTACCTTTAGGTATTTCTAAACCGAATAGCGCTAATAAACCGGAAAGCCCCCACAAAATAATTGTAAATTCTATGGTGGATATAATGGAATTAATTGTACCTCGTACTAGATCAATTGTGGAAGTAACAAAATCTCTAGCATCCTGTTCTATTCGTTGGTCAATATTGTCGGGCAAGTCTGATTCATACTTAAGACGATAATAGTTTTTATGGGATAGCCAACGTTCAAGCATTGAGGCATTCAGTTTTTCTAGCCAACGAATTTCAAATATCTGTCGGATGAGATTGTTAACAATAGAACGAAGAATATTAATAAAAACTAACAGGGCATTGATTGAAGCAAAAAACCAGAAGGCTTGAGCCTGTTTATTTTGGAGAGAGCTATATAACCCATTGTAAAAAAAACTATTTAATACACTGATTCGTACCTCTAATAGGATAAAAGTAATAAGTACAATCAGCATAAAAATGATTTTATAGTGATTCGAATTTTTAATGCAATCTTGATTTATCAAATAAAAATTTTTGCCAAATGAAGTATATCTTAGGATTAGGGAAAGAAAGAATAATCCTAGACAAACCCAAAATAACGCATTGATTAACCAAGATAAACTTGTATTTAATTCGGTTTGCCAATTCATTTTTTTATGTGCCCTTCCTTTTTCAGAAAGGGCTTTACCTGTATAAGTATAAGTTAGAAAGAAAGCTCAATGTTTGCCCAATATGTTCTCGGCATACCAAGCACGGCGAAGCTTCGATCATACCGACCACGTTGAACTTGCCAATAATGTTTGTTGAATAGATTTTCAATACCTAATTTAAGGATAAATTGTTGCTGTTGAAGTTTGAAAGCATATTTAGCACCTATATCAACAGTAGCATAGGATGGGAATTTATATTTTTTGGCGTAATCTTGGTAAGATGAGCTGTAATATTGGAGCGCACTATTAAGAGTTAAACCCTGAATAAATGGTGTATCCCATTCAATACCGGCTTTAGCAATAATGCGTGGGCTGGCAACTTGAGTTCCATCAATAATCTGTCCTGCCCAGTTGGCATAATCGAGCAATTCACCTTTGTTATAACTGATACCTAAATTGGAGCGTAAGTAACCATTCAACAAATTGGTATAAAGATTAAATTCAATGCCGCGATTACGTTCTTTTCCTTGTTGTTCTCCAGCTTTACGCTGATAGTTATTAGCTGCTTTACTAGTAATTGTTCCCGGCCGAGAGAGTTGATAAATACTGAGTGTGGTAGTGTATTGTTCCCCCCAATTTTTACGTACACCTAATTCAATCTGTTTACTGACTAGTGGTTTGGACATTACTCCATCTTCATCAACTGCACCAGGTTCAAGATCTTCCAAGTAATTAGCATACCAAATTAAGTTGGAAGTAGGTTGGTAGGCAAGTGTTAACATCGGACTAAAGCGGTGATTGTCTGCTTTAGTGTCGCTTTGATAGTCGGTTTGTTTGATCCATTGGTATCGTCCGCCTACTGTTAAACGTAGTTCATCCTCAAAAAAACCTAATGTATCAGCAAAAGCGATGCTGTGTGCTTGAACTTTTTCATTCGTAGATTGAGCTAAAGCTTTATATGTTGGTGAATTTGGGAACACAGGATTATAAAGATTAATATTTCTGAATGTTTTATCTTTTTTGTAGTCAATCACTGGACTTTGTTTGAAATCCCGAGTCCGGATAACACTATCCCAAGCGATATTCCAATTATGGCTGATTATATGAGTGTTAAAATCACCATGTAATTTTAAATTGGTGCTAGTTGTATTAATTTTATAACTCATTGCCCTCATTGATTGGATATTATAAGTTTGCGGAGTCGCCATTCTGATTTGTCCGAATGCACCGTAATATTTTGATGACATATGCCCGATACCACCTGAAAGCATCGTATGATATGGTAGGTCATATTCGAATGTCGCCATTATGGTTTGATCTTCCGTTGTTTGACCAGACCAATGAGGAATTAGATTAATTTCTCCGTCCGGAGCAGGGGCTAATGCAAAATCAAGATCTTGAATATCCTGTATACGTGCACGCCCGCCTTTAGTCGCTCTTTTGTTATACATATAATCAATAGCAGTTCGTAATTTATCACCACGATAATCTGCACCTATGGCGATCTCACTATTTCGTTCATTAAAATGTTTTCGTGCTGTATCGCCGTCACGGTATAAACCACTAATTCTTATACCCCATTGTTTATTGTTGCCGAAGCGACGACCAAAATCAAAATAAGGCTGTGTGCGATCTTTACTATACCACGCCATACCTAATATATTAATCGGCGTATCAGTCGCTCGTTTTGTTTGAATATTGACTGAAGCACCGGATGAACCTTCTGGATCCATACCTACAGTGGCAGTTGATGCACCTTTAATTAATTGTGCGGAAGCAACGGCGGAAAGAGGAGAGTTGTAGCTAGAGTATAAACCGGTTAACCCATTTACGCTGAATTGACGAGCATCAAGTTGTAAACCTCTAACATAAATTCCACTCAGTGTGTTGGTTTCACCGCCAAAGTTCATCACTGAAGTATCCATTTTTGCAATAGCATCAACAATATTACGAGCTTCAGTTTGTTCAATTGCCTGTTGATTATAATTGATGACTGAAATAGGTGTAGCAAATGCAGTTTGTTGTCCAAGTAAACTGAGATTAACATCCGATTTAAGTTTATTTGTCGCTTTATAACGCTCCAATTCCGTTATGACCTCGACCTGTTCTAATGTGTTATCAGAAAAGTCTGAATCTGCAATAACAATATGGGGTGAAGATAAACATATTAAAAAATAAAAGAAAATTGTCTTTTTTTGCATAAAAAATTTTTTAAATTGGTGATAATAAATAGGATAAATAAATTGGAGGCGGAGTATAACGAAAAGAAAAATACAACTCAATATTAATGAGAATAATTTCTGTTTATTTTATATTGTAATTTTTTGACCTGAATTCAAAAAAAGTGGTTTTCTAGTATAAATTTTTGTTGCCTTGTGTTAATTTTGAAACGCTTTTTTATTTTTCACAACAAAAGGAATTTACAATGAATTGGAATTTAGATCCGAAAGATGTTTTCAGTGCTTCTCCTGTTATTCCAGTAATGGTGATTAAGAAACTGGAAGATGCATTACCGATGGCAAAAGCATTGCAGGCAGGTGGTATTAACGTTTTTGAAATTACATTACGCAGTGCGGTTGCATTGGACGCAATCAAATTATTGAGTAAAGAAGTTCCAGATGCATTGGTTGGTGCAGGAACTGTATTATCGGCTGAACAATATGATCAGGCGGTGGCGGCAGGCGCAAAATTTGTGATTTCTCCGGGCGCAACACCAGCACTATTAAAACACGCAGCTGAACGTGAAGTACCACTAATTCCGGGTACGGCAACGCCATCAGAAATGATGCAAGCGTTAGAGTTAGGGTATACTTATGTTAAATTTTTCCCGGCGGAAATTAATGGTGGTGCGGCAGCCTTAAAAGCGATTTCAGCAGCATTACCACAATTAAGTTTCTGTCCGACCGGTGGGGTATCACCAAAAAATGTGGCAAGTTATGTGGCAGTGAATTGTGTTAAAACAGTCGGTGGTTCTTGGATGATTCCTAATGATGCAGTTGCAGCCGGTGATTGGGCTAAAGTCACTCAATTAACCAAAGAGGCAGTTGAATTAGTTACAAGTTTAAGAAGCTAACAGATTGTTTTGAATTGGAGAGATTCCCTTATCCCAGATGGAATAAGGGAATTTTTTATTAGTGAGTCAGGCGAATAATGGCGTTGGAAACATCTTGATCTTGATAAATGCCATTAATCGCATCGGTGAATGCCTGATTTAACACTTTTTGGATTTCAGGTGTTTTGGCACCGAAAGCCCCTTCTTGAGAACGGTGAGTTTCAATATTTTTGCTATATTCGCCTTTTGCGCTTTGTACTTGAATAGTTAGCTGTACGGAAGCGTCAATTTTATAACGAAGATTGCCTTGGTTTACATTAGCATAGAATTGTTTCACATTAACTGTTACTACAGCTGGGGCGTTATTCGGCAGAATACGGAAACCTTTGCTGTTCAGATCTTGTTGTAATGCTTGTTGGAATACTTCAGCAATGCTTGGCTGGGCAAAGATCGGATAAAGTTGACCATCATAAGTATATTGAGAAACAGTTTGGTTGCCACGAAGATCACGAGAAGTAACGCTTACGCTACTATTTTGGTTTTGAGCATTAAATGGTCCAACTGCTGCTGGCGGTGTAAAAGTGATAGTGTTTTGTGGTGTTTGGCAAGCGGCAAGTAGAAAACTTGCAACCATAACACAGGCGGAAGCGAAACATCGTAAAGATTTATACATAATAAAGTCCTATTTCATTAGTTATCAGTTTGTGAAGTTGAAAACATCGCTATAAAATAGTGTATATTCATACAAGAATCATCAATAGTCAAAGTAAATTATCCTCTTACAGCAAAAAGAATAATCATATTTTAGCGAAAAGTTTTCCACAATTTGCAGAAGATCATTACGTTTAGGAGTTTTTATGAACAAACAGCAACAGATGACAGTTTTATTGCAACAAGAATTATCCCCTCTTCATTTTGAAATTATTAATGAAAGCCATATGCATAGTTCTGGGAAGGGGGATGAATCACACTTTAAATTAATTATTGTCAGTGAGCGTTTTCAAGCAATGCGGGCGGTAATGCGTCATCGTTTGGTTTATCAGCTATTGGCACAGCAGTTGGCGGAAGGTGTGCATGCTTTAGTGTTGCATTTGTATGATCCGGATGAATGGAAATCTTTACAACAAGTGCCAAATTCACCAAATTGTATGGGTGTTGGTGAGTAATATACTTATAAAGTGGTATTTATTTGATTTATAAATAAAAAGTCGGTTATTTTTTATTGAAATATATCAAAATTTTCACATTTTTTTTAAAATAAGCGGTCATTTACTGGAATTAAAGGGGGGCTTTTGGTTACAATAAGCCGTTTTAAATATCCTTGTTCACTCCTAATTCAATAGTATGACTAATTATTTAAATCATTGTTTTGGTTATGATTTATAACCTGAACAAGGAGTATACAGATTTGAGTTTTAAAATTAAGTGGATAGTGTAATTATGTATCTTGGTGTGTTGGAGAAAATTATCTATTTGTTTTTATAGAAGTTTTGACTGAACTTATATCGCTTAAAGAATAATAATTCGCTTGAAACTACTCAAACGAGAGATTACCGTAATGCCTACTCTATTACGGTAATTGTTGTGTTTAACCCAACGAAAAAGTAGTGCAAACAATATGATTACGATTAAAAAAGGCTTGGATCTTCCTATCGCTGGGAAGCCAGAACAAGTAATCCATAACGGTAATGCCGTTACTGAAGTTGCCTTGCTTGGCGAAGAGTATGTGGGAATGCGTCCTTCAATGAAGGTGCGTGAAGGTGATGTGGTGAAAAAAGGTCAGGTGCTTTTTGAAGATAAAAAGAACCCGGGCGTATTATTCACTGCCCCTGCAAGTGGTACTGTAACTGCGATTAATCGCGGAGCTAAGCGTGTGTTGCAATCAGTAGTGATTCAAATCGAAGGTGATGATCAGGTTACCTTTAACAAATATTCCGCCGATGAGCTTAAAAGTTTAACTTCCGAGCAAGTTCGTAAAAACCTACAAGCTTCAGGGCTTTGGACAGCACTTCGCGCCCGTCCATTCAGTAAAGTGCCAGCGGTTGATGCTGTGCCATCTTCAATTTTTGTTAATGCAATGGATACCAATCCATTAGCCGCTGATCCTGAAGTGGTGCTAAAAGCCCATTGGGAAGATTTCACCAATGGTTTAACCGTATTAAGCCGTTTACACGAAGGCAAATTGCATTTATGTAAAGCGGGCGACAGCAATATCCCAACGGTGGATTTACCGAATTTATCCATTCACGATTTCGGCGGTCCACACCCAGCGGGCTTGAGCGGTACACATATTCACTTTATCGATCCTGTGAGTGCAACGAAAACTGTGTGGTATCTAAATTACCAAGATGTGATCGCATTTGGTCGCTTATTTACCACGGGTGAACTTTATAATAGCCGTGTGATCTCATTGGCTGGCCCTCAGGTGAAAAATCCGCGTTTAATTCGTACACAACTAGGGGCGAATTTAAGTCAATTAACGCAAGGTGAATTGAAAGAGGGTGAAAACCGTATTATTTCAGGCTCAGTGTTAAGCGGTCATAAAGCGGAAGGTGCGGTAGATTATTTAGGGCGTTATGCGTTGCAGGTTTCCGTGATTGAAGAAGGGCGTGAGAAAGAGTTCTTGGGCTGGATTGCACCAGGGGCGAACAAATACTCTATCACCCGTACTGTGTTAGGTCATTTCGGACACAAATTATTCAATTTTACCACCGCACTTAATGGTGGACACCGTGCGATGGTGCCAATCGGTGCTTATGAGCGTGTAATGCCATTAGACATTATCCCAACTTTGTTGTTGCGTGATTTAAGTGCAGGCGATACAGACAGTGCACAAGCATTAGGTTGCTTAGAGTTAGATGAAGAAGATCTCGCACTTTGTACATTCGTGTGTCCGGGTAAAAATGACTACGGTCCAATGCTGCGTGCAGCCTTAGATAAGATCGAGAAGGAAGGTTAAAAATGGGTTTAAAACATCTTTTAGAGAAAATGGAACCTGCTTTTTTACCGGGTGGGAAATATGAAAAGTGGTATGCCCTTTATGAAGCAACGGCAACCTTTTTATATACACCGGGTACAGTAACAGCGAAGGCTTCTCACGTCCGTGATGCGTTGGATTCTAAACGTATGATGGTGTTGGTGTGGTTAGCCTTATTCCCAGCAATGTTCTACGGAATGTTTAATGTGGGATCACAATCTATTCTTGCATTAAGCGTGGGTGATTTTGCACAAAACTTAGCCCATAACGTGGATTCAAACTGGCATTTTGCCTTAGCAAACGCGTTAGGTTTAGTTTCACCCGATGCGGGCGTGCTAGCAAAAATGGCATTAGGTGCGATTTTCTTCCTGCCAATTTATTTAACCGTATTCCTTGTGGGCGGTTTCTGGGAAGTGTTATTTGCCACAGTGCGTAAACACGAAATCAACGAAGGTTTCTTCGTAACCTCTATTTTATTAGCTCTTATCGTTCCGCCAACCTTGCCATTATGGCAAGCGGCGTTAGCGACGACATTCGGGGTTGTAGTTGCCAAAGAAGTGTTTGGTGGCGTGGGTAAAAACTTTATGAACCCAGCCTTAGCAGGGCGTGCGTTTTTATTCTTTGCCTATCCCGCACAAATCTCAGGGGATTCTGTATGGATTGCCGCTGATGGCTTCTCTGGTGCGACCGCACTTTCACAATGGGCAACGGGCGGTCAAGGTGCATTAAAGCAAGTTACCACAGGTCAGCCAATTCAATGGATGGACGCATTCTTAGGAAATATCCCAGGTTCAATCGGGGAAGTTTCTACCCTTGCGTTGTTGATTGGTGCAGCGGTGATTGTGTTCGCACGCATTGCTTCTTGGCGTATTATCGCGGGCGTGATGCTCGGTATGATCGCGACCTCTACTTTATTTAATGTGATCGGTTCAGAAACTAACCCACTTTTCTCAATGCCTTGGCATTGGCATTTAGTATTGGGTGGCTTTGCGTTAGGTATGTTGTTTATGGCAACAGACCCAGTATCCGCTTCATTCACAAATAAAGGAAAATGGTGGTATGGTGCATTAATTGGTGCGATGGCAGTACTTATTCGTGTGGTAAATCCTGCTTATCCTGAAGGTATGATGTTAGCCATTTTATTAGCTAACTTATTTGCCCCAATTTTTGACTATCTGGTTGTTCAAGCAAATATCAAACGTCGGAGAGCGCGCAATGGCTAAGTTTAATAAAGATAGTGTTGGCGGAACAATCCTTGTTGTTGTTTTAGTCAGCTTAGTTTGCTCAATTATTGTCGCAACCGCTGCGGTTGGATTAAAACCGACGCAAAATGAGCAAAAATTATTAGATAAACAAAAAAATATCCTCAGTGTAGCGGGCTTATTACCTGCAAAAGCAAAAGGAGCAGAAATTAAAGACCTTTATGCGAAAAACATTGAGCCGAAAATTGTGGATCTCGCAACCGGTGATTATGTAAATAACATCACTAATTTCAATGCACGCGTGGCAGCGAAAGACCCTGCGGAAAGCATCGCAATTAACCCTGCAGACGATAAAGCGGGAATTAAAGTGCGGGCAAAATATGCTGAGGTTTATTTAGTGAAAGATGCACAGGGTAAAACCTCGCAAATTGTGTTGCCAATTTATGGTACAGGGTTATGGTCGGTAATGTATGGTTTTGTGTCTGTTGCACCTGATGCGAATACCATTAAAGGAATCACTTACTATGAGCAAGGTGAAACTGCAGGGTTGGGAGGCGAAATTGCTAACCCAAACTGGCAAAGACATTTTGTGGGTAAAAAACTCTTTAATGCACAAGATCAAGTGGCCATTAAAATTGGTAAAGGTGCGTCAGCAGACAAAGAACATGGTATTGATGGGCTTTCTGGTGCGACATTAACCACGAAAGGCGTTCAAGGTTCTTTCGATTACTGGTTTGGACGTAATGGTTTTGGGCCGTATTTAGATAAACTTAGAGCGGAGGCTAACTAATGGCTAATGCAAATATGAAAAAATTATTGTTATCTCCTGTGGTGAGCAACAACCCGATTGCGTTGCAAATTTTGGGTATTTGTTCAGCCTTAGCGGTAACAACGAAATTAGAAACCGCTGTTGTAATGGCGATTGCGGTGAGTTTAGTAACGGCGTGTTCAAGTTTCTTTATTTCTTGTATCCGTAACTACATTCCAAATAGTATCCGTATCATTGTGCAAATGGCGATCATTGCATCATTAGTAACCCTTGTGGATCAAGTGTTGCAAGCCTATGCTTATGAGTTATCTAAACAACTTTCCGTATTCGTTGGATTGATCATTACCAACTGTATTGTAATGGGTCGTGCAGAAGCTTTTGCAATGAAAGAGCCACCATTGGCAAGTTTTGTTGATGGTTTAGGTAATGGTATCGGCTACGGTGCAATCTTAATTATCGTTGCCTTTTTGCGTGAATTAATTGGTTCAGGCAAAATTTTCGGTATGACCGTGTTCCAAACCATCCAAGATGGCGGTTGGTATCAAGCAAACGGTTTATTCCTTTTAGCACCAAGTGCATTCTTTATTATCGGCTTCCTCATTTGGGGCTTGAGAACTTGGAAACCAGAACAGGTGGAGAAATAAGCAATGGAACATTATTTAAGTCTGTTTGTTAAGTCCATTTTTATTGAAAATATGGCACTTTCTTTCTTCCTTGGTATGTGTACATTCCTTGCGGTTTCAAAGAAAGTTTCAACCGCCTTTGGTTTAGGGATTGCGGTAATCGTAGTATTAGGCATTGCCGTGCCAGCTAACCAACTCGTTTATACCCATATTTTAAAAGATGGGGCATTGGTGGAAGGTATTGATTTAAGTTTCCTTCGTTTCATCATCTTCATCGGGGTGATTGCGGCATTGGTGCAAATCCTTGAAATGGTGCTAGATAAATTCTTCCCAGCCCTTTACAACGCACTCGGGATCTTCCTCCCACTCATTACGGTAAACTGTGCGATTTTCGGTGGCGTATCTTTTATGGTACAACGCGAATACAACTTTGCCGAGTCGGTGGTTTATGGTATCGGTGCAGGAACAGGTTGGATGCTTGCTATCGTGGCACTTGCAGGTTTAACTGAAAAAATGAAATATGCTGATATTCCAGCAGGCTTACGCGGTTTAGGCATCACCTTTATCACTGTAGGGCTAATGGCACTTGGCTTTATGTCATTTTCAGGTATTCAGTTATAAGAAGGGGATACTAAATGGAAATTATTTTAGGTATTGCAATGTTCACTGTGCTAGTGCTTGCTTTAGCGGTAATCATTTTATTTGCTAAATCAAAGCTCGTTAATTCAGGGGACATTACTATTGAAATCAATCACGACCCAAGCAAAGCCATTCATTTGCCAGCAGGCGGAAAATTACTCGGTGCATTAGCGAGTAAAGGTATTTTCGTTTCTTCTGCTTGTGGCGGCGGTGGCTCTTGTGGTCAATGTGTGGTGAAAGTAACTGAAGGTGGCGGTGATATTCTGCCAACCGAACTTTCTCACATTTCAAAACGTGAAGCCAAAGAAGGTTATCGTCTTGCTTGTCAGGTAAACGTAAAAAACAATATGCAAATCGAATTGCCTGAAGAAGTGTTTGGCGTGAAAAAATGGGAATGTACCGTTATTTCTAACGACAACAAAGCCACCTTCATTAAAGAACTCAAACTTCAAATTCCTGAAGGGGAAGAAGTGCCATTCCGTGCGGGTGGCTATATCCAAATTGAAGCTGAGCCACATACGGTTTATTACAAAGACTTCGATATTCCACAAGAATACCACGAAGACTGGGATAAATATAATCTATGGCGTTATGTGTCAAAAGTGGACGAGCCTATCGTGCGTGCTTACTCAATGGCTTCATACCCAGAAGAGAAAGGCATCATTATGCTTAACGTGCGTATCGCAACGCCACCACCAAGCAACCCAGATGCACCACCGGGTCAAATGTCCTCTTATATTTGGTCATTAAAACCGGGTGATAAAGTAACCATTTCTGGTCCATTCGGTGAATTCTTCGCGAAAGATACTGATGCAGAAATGGTATTTATCGGTGGGGGTGCAGGTATGGCACCAATGCGTTCACATATCTTCGACCAATTAAAACGTTTGAAATCAAAACGTAAAATGTCATTCTGGTATGGGGCACGTTCAAAACGTGAAATGTTCTATGTGGAAGATTTTGACACCCTCCAAGCAGAGAACGACAACTTCAAATGGTACGTGGCACTTTCTGATCCATTGCCAGAAGATAATTGGGACGGCTACACCGGCTTTATCCACAATGTGCTTTATGAAAACTATCTGAAAAATCACGAAGCACCAGAAGACTGTGAATACTATATGTGTGGGCCTCCAGTGATGAACGCAGCGGTAATCAAAATGCTCAAAGACTTAGGTGTTGAAGACGAAAACATCTTATTAGATGACTTTGGCGGTTGATGACGCTGTTAAATAAAGAAAAAGAGCGGTCAGATTTCTGACCGCTTTAGCCATTTTTAGCCACAGAAAATTAGCGATAGATTTATGTTAAGAAAAGTCAAAACGGTTTACAGCTGGGCCATCGCCTTACTCTTGGTGAGTAGCCTAACCGCCTGCCAAAAAGATCCTGAAATTGTTACCTTAAGCGGTAAAACAATGGGGACCACTTATCATATTAAGTATTTAGATAAGGGCATAAATACCGGACCGGAAATGATCCATCAGCAAATTGACCAACTGCTTAAGGAGGTCAATAATCAGATGTCAACTTATCAGAAAGATTCTGAACTTAGTCGTTTTAATCGCAGTAAAGAGATAAATAAACCTTTTGAGGTGTCTAAGGATTTTGCTGAAGTAGTGCAGGCGGCGATTCAGTTACATCAGAAAACGGAAGGTGCATTGGATGTTACGGTTGGACCATTAGTTAATTTATGGGGCTTCGGGCCGGAAAAACGATTGGATAAAGAACCAGCATCGGAAGAAATTGAAAAACGTAAGGCGTGGATAGGTATCGATAAATTATCTGTTTCTGAAATAGATGGAAAACCGGTACTCATTAAAAAAATACCGGAACTTTATGTTGATTTATCCTCAATTGCAAAAGGGTTTGGCGTTGATAAAGTTGCTTCTTATTTGGAAAGTATCGGTGTCAGCGATTATTTAGTTGAAATTGGTGGTGAAATTCATACTAAAGGGGTGAATGAAAAAGGCCAGGCGTGGCAAATTGCTATTGAAAAACCTGAATTTGATGGCTCTCGTGCGGTAGAACAGATTGTTGGATTAAGCAATTTATCTATGGCGACATCCGGTGATTATCGTAATTATTTTGAGGAAAATGGAAAACGTTTTTCTCACGAAATCGATCCTAAAACTGGTTATCCGTTACAACATAATTTAGCTTCAATCACTGTAGTTGATCCAAGCTGTATGATTGCTGACGGCTATGCAACCGGTCTATATGTTCTTGGTGCAGAAAAGGCATTGCAACTGGCTGAAAAAGATAATCTTGCAATTTATCTGATTGTTAAAACAGAAAAAGGATTTGAGGTTAAAATGTCATCAGCATTTGCAAAATTGTTGTACGATAATAAAGAAGGAGAGAAGTAATGAAATTATTTTTGATTACATTCGGTTTTTTTGTAGTTGTAATTTTTGCAATGGCAATCGGTTATATCATTAAACGTAAAACTATCAGCGGCAGCTGCGGCGGTATCTCTTCACTCGGCTTAGAAAAGGTATGCGATTGTCCAGAACCTTGTGACGCACGTAAAGCCAGAATGGCAAAAGAAGCAGAACGTCAAGCAAAACTGCAAGAAGCCGGTCGCATTTTATAATTTAATTCATAAGGTAATGCTATTAAGCGTTGTTCTGTGAATCGATAACATTAAGGAAAGAATATTGCTTTCCATTATGCCTTAATGGATATGTATAATTCGGTATGCATATCCTTTTTTAATTGTTTCGTTCCAAACATCAATACAAAATAGATTAATTCTCGGAATTATCTATTTTTATAGGTGTGGTTTGTATTGTTTTGGGAATAATTTTAATAAATCAATTATAAATTTGCACGTTAACACAAAGATAACGACAATGTTTGTGATTGTTTGCTATTTTGTTTGAGAGTTCTTAAGATAAGCGGATTTCATAGCATATTTATAGTTGTAAGCATAAAACAAAGGAAAAATAATGGCATTAATTTCAAAAACATTTACTGATCTAATGACAATATCACCACAACAATTTGCAGAAAACCAACAGAAAAAAGTGATTGTCGGAATGTCAGGAGGTGTAGATTCATCCGTTTCCGCCTATATTCTTCAGCAACAAGGCTACCAAGTGGACGGCTTGTTTATGAAAAATTGGGAAGAAGATGATGATACAGATTATTGTACGGCGGCGGCAGATTTAGCTGATGCACAAGCAGTATGTGATAAATTAGGTATAAAACTACATAAAATTAATTTTGCTGCGGAATATTGGGACAATGTATTTGAACATTTTTTGCAAGAATACAAAGTGGGAAGAACGCCGAATCCGGATATTTTGTGCAACAAAGAAATCAAGTTTAAAGCCTTTTTGGAATATGCCGCAGAGGATTTAGGTGCGGATTATATTGCCACAGGGCATTATGTGCGTCGTCGTGGCGATGATGAGAGTGCGCAGTTATTACGCGGTTTGGATGATAATAAAGATCAAAGTTACTTTCTTTACACATTGAGCCATAAACAGGTTGGACAAAGTTTATTTCCAGTAGGCGAATTAGAAAAGCCAGTAGTGCGTCAAATTGCAGAAGATTTAGGTTTGGTTACTGCTAAGAAAAAAGATTCTACCGGTATTTGTTTTATCGGAGAACGTAAATTCAAAGACTTCTTAGCTCGTTATTTACCGGCACAGCCAGGGGATATTCGTACGGTAGATGGTGAAGTTATAGGTCGTCACGAGGGGTTAATGTATCACACGCTTGGACAGCGTAAAGGTTTGCGTATCGGCGGATTGAAAAATGCCGGCGACGAGGCTTGGTATGTGGTAGATAAAGATTTGCAACATAATGAGTTGATTGTGGCGCAAGGTCATAACCATCCGCGCCTATTCTCTAGAGGGTTAATCGCCGGACAATTACATTGGGTTGATCGTAAGCCTTTAAAACAACCTTTGCGTTGTACAGTGAAAACACGTTATCGCCAGCAGGATGTGCCTTGTCAAATTATTCCATTAAATGATGATTTGATTGAAGTACGTTTTGATGAACCACAAATTGCGGTAACCCCCGGACAATCGGCAGTTTTCTATTTGGATGAGGTTTGTTTAGGTGGTGGTATTATTGAACAGCGACTAGCCTAAAGTAATGAGTTTCGTAAAGGGTTCGTGATGAACCCTTTAGTTTTATCGCCAAATAATGGTTGCTGGAATGATCTGATTTTTTACCGGTTCTTGTTTTAATAAACTTTGTACCATTGCAAAAAGCTGATGAGCAATTTTTTGGTGATTTTGTTGAATAGAATTGATTTTGAACGGTAGACAATTCAGCAACTCATAATCATCAAAAGTGGAAAGGTGCATTGTTCCATCAGACAGATGATGTAATAACTGTTTTTCATTTAGCCATCGAAGAACCCCTTCTAATAATGCGTATGAACCAGTAAATAATGCTTGTGGTAAACGCCCTAAGCGTTGATACAGTTGATCAAAAGCAAAGTAGGCGCTATCAGCATAGTAGGAAGTTTGCATAATCCAATCCGGATTTAACTGTAAATTCGCACGTTGCAATCCTTGTTTAAAGCCGTAAAGACGTGCTGTACTAGGACGTAATTCAGCTTGACCGCCTAGATAATAGATCTCATTTAAATGATATTGTCGGCATAAAGTATCAATAAGTTCAATAACAGCACTTTCATCATCCGTCACAATATAAGGCGTGAGGCTGTTTTGTGTAAAACGGTCGAGTTGAATGACCGGAACATTAATATTGAGCTGGCGATAATAATGCGCATCCGATTTAATCGGTGTTGTAATTAAAAGATCAATTTGACGATCCAATAAACGCTCAATAGCAATTAATTCCTGTTTAGCGTCCTCATCGGTACAGGCGATGATCAGTTGTAATCCATTATCACGACACAACTTTTCTAGGGTTTTTGTTGTTGTGGCAAAACCTAAATTAGAAAAATCAGGAATGACTAAACCGATAGTGTTACTACGCTGTGCCTGTAACGCCTTTGCTACACTATTGGCCTTATAGTGATGTTTTTTAGCAATTTCTAAAATTTTTGCTTGCGTTTCTGGCTTAATCCTAAAGTTATTTCCGTGTCCATTAAGCACCATACTGACGGTAGTTTTTGAAACACCACTTAATTCTGCAATATCTGCGAGAGTAAGCCGTTTATTGTTGATATTCATTAACCTCAATCCTTAATCGAAGTAAATTGGCGAAACTTTGGCACTTGCTATTTTGATTAAAGGCGATATCCATAATAGAGGCTGTTTCTTTTCAATAAAGAAACGGGAAGTCATTGCTTTTTCGCCATCATTTAAAAAGATTTCAATAATAGAATGATCAATAAAAATTTCAATCTTTTGTAGATTTTTAATTCGACAATAACGTTTTGTACCCCATTTCCGCATAGATTCAGATTGTTCACTATGTTCTCTGTTTAAACAGAAAATTCCGTTGTGATAACTGATTTCAAGATATTGATTCAGTTCGTTTTTGAATAATTGTAAGTCAAATGATTGGTTGTTGATTTCAAGTGTTAAGTAACTTTGTGACAGATAAGGAATTTCAATCTTTCCTTGTTGATGATGATGTATTGTGCCGATCTGTTGATAAACCTGTTTCACAGGACGTTGATAGATTTGGTTGTTTTGTAGCCAAAGTTGACGAGGCAAAGTTAGCATTGAATGCCATTGATATTGATCGGTAGGATACTGTAAATCAGGTAAACCGCACCAAGCGAATAGGATTTTACTGTCATCATTTAAGCCGGAAAAAGTTTGTGGCGCATAAAAATCAAATCCTTGATCCAGCTCGGAAAATATTTCTACTTGAAAATCAAGATGTTGTAATTTGCCAAGGGCATAAGTAGCGTGATAATTATTTTGAAATTGGGCTTGTTCCTGCTGCTTTCCTTGCGGTGACCAAATAAAGAGATCTTTATCTTTTAATTTAGAAAGATCAGGACATTCCCACATAAAAATATTTTTATTATCAAAGGGATGAAGAGCTAATTCGCCTAATAATTTTGGCGTGTCATTCAGATTATCCATTTCAAATAATAATGCTGTGCCGGAAAGATCTTGGCGTTGCGCGCCTAAAATAAAACGAATTTTGCCTTCATCAGTAAGGAACGGTTTCGGATCGCGGCAATGTTCAGTATAACCAACTGGTGGTTCGTGCAGTAAAACACGTTTTTCGAGTAATTTACCCTGTTTAGTAAAAATAGCGATATTTTGAAATGGAATACGTTGATTATCCGATTGACGGCGTGTGTTTCCGGTATAAAAAGCGACAATTTGATCTTGATAGAGAATCGCGCCGCCGGAGTAACAGCCGTGTGATTCAAATAGTTGATCCGGAATAAGCAACTCTGCCTGTTGAAAATGGATAAAATCTTTACTGCGATAATGTTGCCAATGTTTCATTCCGTGCAGCGCACCGAACGGATACCATTGGTAAAAAATATGATAATTTTCACCGTCAAAAACCAATCCGTTCGGATCATTTAATAAACCGGTCGGAGGTGCAAGATGATATTGTGGACGATGGTGATGATCACATTGTACTTGTGATGCTAATGTTGTTAATTCATTTTCTTTAGCTGCATATAGATTGCGATATTTGCCTTGATTAAAAATCATCATCTTCCCCCGAATGATAGAAAGTTATTGTGATTGAAGCTGTGTTTTTGTTGGCAATGCAGACATTGCACCTTTGGCGGTAGTGGCTAATCCACCGCAAAGATTTGCTTGTTGAATCGCCTGGACAAAAATATTTTGTTGTTGCCAGTGCTGATGTCGAGCTAATGCCTGCAACATACCACCGACAAAAGCATCACCGGCTCCAGTGGTGTCGATCACTTTTACTTTATTTCCAGCAACTTTTCCTTCAATAGCTTGATAAAAATAGTATGCACCCTTTGCTCCGAGAGTAACTAAAATTAATTTATCTGGATACTGTTGACGGGTTTTACGGATAGCCAAGCCCAGATCAGGCTCACCGCTTAGTAGACAAATTTCTTCTTCTGAAAATTTAATGACATCGGCGATAGCAATCATTTTGTTCACTTCATCAATCATTTGTTGTTGTGAAGGCCATAAACTAGGGCGAAGATTTGGATCAAAAGAAACAAATCCACCGGCTTGTTTAATTTGCTGTGCTGCTTGTTGTGTGGTGTGGCGTGATGGTTGGTTGATTAAAGCTATGGAACAGAAATGTAGCCATTCACCGGCAGAGAAATGTGGAAGATCTGATTGTTGTAAGAATTGATCCGCACTTGGATTGACCATAAAAGTAAAGGTTCTTTCACCGGTTTCGTCGAGATCAACAATCACGGTTGAAGTGCGATGATTATCATCGAGATGCATAAAATCAGTATTTACTTGTTCTTGCTGTAAAGTAGTTTTCAGAAATAGACCTAAAGGATCATTTCCAACTCTGCCAATAAAAGCACTGTTACCACCTAAACGTGCAATGGCAACGGCAACATTTGCTGGCGCACCACCTGGACAGCGTAAATAATGTTGTTCTCCATCCGGTAATAAATCGACAACGGCATCGCCTAAAACCCATACTGTATTCATAGGTAAAATCCTCTGTTGTTTTTTGAACAGTAAAATTGTAGCTAAACCGTTTTAGTTGAGCAATTATATTTGTTGATTTCTATTAAAAAGTGTTAACTGGATCACAAAAATGAAAACTAGTTTATGAATAAAATAGATTTTACTAAAACGTTTTAGCTATAATGCGTGCTGTTGATTACTTAACCAATCTACCCGGAGAGAAAACCTATGGATTTTCCAAAAATTGCAAAAGAGCTCATTGAGAAGTTGGGCGGAAAAGAGAATATCAGTGGTGTTGCACATTGCTCTACTCGTTTACGTTTAGTACTTAATGACGAAAGTAAGGCGGATAAGGAAGGCATTGAACAAATTGAAGGTGTGAAAGGTCAATTTGCCGTAGCAGGCCAATACCAAATTATTTTTGGTGCGGGTACGGTGAACAAAGTTCATGCCGCAATGACAGAAATTTTAGGATTAGGCGATATGACAAAAAGTGATGTCGCTAATTTAAGTGCTGAAAAACAGGGGTTGTTGCAGCGTTTAGTAAAAGGATTGGCGGATATTTTTGTGCCAATTATTCCGGCTATTGTGGCTGGCGGTTTGCTAATGGGGTTAGCGAACGTTTTTACCGCACAAGGTTTATTTATTGATGATAAATCCTTAATTGATGCTTATCCGAATTTGGCGGATCTTGCGGCAATGATTAATACCTTTGCCAATGCACCGTTTGTCTATTTGCCAATTTTATTGGCATTTTCGGCTAGCAGAAAATTTGGTGGTAATCCGTTTTTAGGTGCGGCATTGGGAATGTTGATGGTTCATCCGGATCTATTAAATGGCTGGGGCTTTAGCGCGGCGAGTCTTTCAGGTGATATTCCGTATTGGGATATTTTCGGTTTCCATATCGAAAAAGTGGGATACCAAGGCTCAGTATTACCGGTGTTGGCGGCAACGTGGATTTTGGCTAGATTGGAAAATGGTTTCCGTAAAATTATTCCATCCGTATTGGATAATTTATTAACACCGCTATTAGCCTTGTTTATTACCGGCATTTTAACCTTTACTTTTGTCGGACCAATTACACATAAACTTGGCTTTTTAATTGGAGATGGCTTAACTTGGTTATATGACACAACTGGTTTTATTGGTGGTGCTATTTTTGGTGCTTTCTATGCGCCAATTGTGATCACCGGTATGCATCAAACTTTTATCGCAATTGAAACCCAATTATTGGCGGATATGGCTCATACCGGTGGCACTTTTATTTTTCCTATCGCAGCAATGTCAAATGTAGCGCAAGGAGCTGCCTGTTTAGGGGTGATGTTCTTAATTAAAGATGCAAAAGTGAAGGGAATTGCACTACCATCCGGGATCAGTGCTTTATTAGGGATTACTGAACCGGCAATGTTTGGGGTGAACCTCAAATATCGTTACCCATTTATCGCGGCAATGGTGGGTTCCGGCGTTTCCAGTGCGTTTATCGCTTTGTTTAATGCGAAAGCGCAGGCATTAGGTGCAGCTGGTTTACCCGGCATTATTTCAATTAAACCAGATAGTATCGCTGTATATTGTATTGGTATGTTGATTTCATTTGTGATCACTTTCTCACTAACATTATTATTAGGCTTAAGAGCACAACGTAAAGCAAAATAAAATTACTGATTTTAGCGTTGTTAAAGATCAAGGTAATACAATTATCTTGATCTTTTTTATAAAAAAAATTAACTTTATGTTAGTTTTTTTCACTAAAAAGAGCAGGTTTAAATAGTGATATGTTCTTAATTGAAACTACTTGTAGTTTATTTCACTAAAATTACCACTTTATTTTAGTGTTTTCTACTAGATAAATTTAAATCATATTTAAGATTTTACTTTTATTATCAAATAAATAGCGTTGACTAATATAACTATTCGATTATATTAAGGTTTCCTATAACAAAATAAAGATAAGTCCTTTAGGAGGGCGGAATGAGTAGTAATACAGCAAAAACAACAAGAGAAACTTTCTCGGGGCGTAAAGCGTTTATTTTAGCGGCTATTGGTTCGGCAGTAGGATTGGGGAATATTTGGCGTTTTCCTTATACCGCTTATGAAAATGGGGGTGGTGCATTTATTGTACCTTATATTATCGCATTGTTAACGGCAGGGATTCCTTTACTTTTTTTGGATTATGCCATCGGACATAGACACCGTGGTTCTGCGCCATTAGCGTTTAGACGTTTGCATAAGAACTTTGAGATTTTTGGTTGGTGGCAGGTATTAGTTAATGTCATCATTGGAATCTATTATGCGGTAGTACTTGGTTGGGCAGCGTGTTATACCTATTTTTCTATAAATGGTGCTTGGGGGGATAAGCCGATAGATTTCTTTATTGGTGAGTTCCTTAAAATGGGCGATATTACACAAGGCGTCAGTTTTGAATTTGTTGGTATGGTTGTTGGTCCTTTAATTGCGGTATGGTTGGTGGCGTTAGCCGTGTTAGCATTGGGTGTGCAAAAAGGTATAGCTAAATCATCCAGTATTTTAATGCCACTTTTGGTGGTAATGTTTGTAATTTTGGTTATTTCAGCGCTTTTCTTGCCGGGAGCTAGTAAAGGTTTGGATGCGTTATTTACTCCTAATTGGGATAAATTATCCGATCCGAGTGTCTGGATTGCAGCTTACGGACAAATTTTCTTTTCTTTATCTATCTGTTTCGGCATTATGATTACTTATTCTTCCTATTTGAAGAAAGATTCAGATTTAACCAGTTCTGGATTGGTGGTTGGCTTTGCAAATAGTAGTTTCGAATTATTGGCTGGAATTGGTGTTTTTGCAGCTTTAGGTTTTATGGCTGTAGCAAGTGGACAACAAGTGCACGAAGTAGCAAAAGGCGGAATTGGTTTAGCATTTTTTGCGTTCCCAACGATTATTAATAATGCACCATTTGGTTCAATACTAGGTGTGCTATTTTTTGGTTCACTTACTTTTGCCGCATTGACTTCTTTTATCTCAGTTATTGAAGTGATTATTGCGTCAGTGCAAGATAAATTAAAACTTGGACGTGTTGTTTCAACCTTCATTGTAGGTATTCCGATGATGGTTCTTTCTGTTTCTTTATTCGGTACAACAACAGGGTTACCAATGTTGGATGTGATGGATAAGTTTGTTAACTACTTCGGTATTGTTGCGGTAGCGTTTTGTTCATTGGTTATTATTGTGTCCAATGAAAAATTAGGATTGTTAGGAAACCATCTTAACAAAACCTCTTCTTTCAAAGTTGGCTTTATTTGGCGTTTGTGTATCGTTGTTACAACAGGTATTTTAGCGTTTATGCTATTTACTGAAGGTGCAAAAGTGTTCCGCGAAGGTTATGAAGGTTATCCAAACTGGTTTGTAGATATATTCGGTTGGGGAATGGCATTCGGATTGGTGGTAGTCGCCTTCCTATTAACACATTTACCTTGGAAAAATGAAGAAAAATTTGAGGAGGACACAGAATGAGTACGACAGCAATCATTATGATGATTATCTCGCTTGTGATCATCTGGGGTGGTTTATTAATTTCCATTAAACGATTACCTAAAGAATAACTAATTGAAAATAAAAAAGTTTAAGCCATATAATTCAATGTTTTTCGTTGGAGATATGGCTTTTGTTTCTAAAGTATGGAATAGATAAACTGTTGTAAAAAACATCAATTAAAAAATA
>NZ_JPXY01000029.1:0-26875 GCF_000771895.1 Gallibacterium genomosp. 2 | reverse complement strand
TACCTGGTTCTGCTGTACCGGTGACATGTGTACCATTATCAGACACATCAAGATTTTTTGGCTTGTTTGGTGGAGTGCTATCAGATGCGATTACATCTGTTGGGGTTGACGTATTACCGGCATTATCTGTTGCGGTAACTTCTACTTTTTCGCCGTTATTTTTTGGTGGGTTAAGATCAATTGAAAAATTGCCTTGCTCATCAGCTTTTCCATTCGCAATCACATTACCCTGGTCATCTTTAATAGTAATTTTACTACCGGGTTCGGCTTTACCAGTAATTTGTTTACCATCATTTTTAATAACTACATCTGTTGGTTGAGACGGAGGCGTGGTATCTGACGGAGCAGAATGTGCTGAACTACCCCCCCCCGAACCACCTGCGGCCGCTGCACCCAAGCCGAGAACAGTTAATCCAGCAAGACCATAAAGCCACGGACGGAAGCTATCACCTTCTGCTAAAGTTCCAGTCATTCCCGCTTCAATTTCAGAGAAAGAAGAAAATTCTTTACCTACCTGTGTAACGATAACTTGTCCGGCATCTACGCCTTCCGATGCACCAACATCAAAAATTGCGAAACATTGCTGCTCATCATCACATTTACCCCAGAAATCATCAATGATAACTTCTACATTCTCTTTTTCACTTTTTAAAATAAGATCATTTCCTGAACGAGTAACTTTAATATCTTCTGGTGTTTTGCCGGTTGCGCGGTCGATGAGATAGTACTCTTCACCTGGCACAGCCAATTCCGTATATTTACCATTTTTTAAAACTTTTGATAAATCAATGCGTTTGCCTGATTTTTTCTCAACGAGGATAAGCCCCATAATTTCTCCCAATACGTCTTTATAGAATTAACTAAGCTCCCTTTCATTCCAACAACAAGTATGAACAGCCACCCTCATAAAAGTAAGAACGAAAAGCAATAAATCGACGCATATTATCAAAAGCAAGCGTAAAGTCAATTTAAACTTTATTTAAAATTTAAGAAATTGTTGTTTATATGATATTTTGTATTTCTTTGATGTCAAAATATTATTTTTATTTATAATTTTGAAATAATGAATTAAAGAAGCTATTAAATATTCGTATCCAAAATAGATGTATAATTTTACAACCAACAACTTTACACTTATAAAATTACACAGAAATAAACTAACATTTTATATAATTCCTTAAATTTATTTGGACATAAAGTCGCTCATTATATGGAATGAAAAGTCGAATATTTAATACTCGTTATAACTATCCCGTACTCTCTGAAATATCTATCAGAAAATAGGCGAACAAGTTCTCCCTTTATTAAAGGAAGAACTTTTATAAGATTAAAGAAATAATGAGGTAATTTCGGGAAAAGCTAATAGTAAAATCAGAACTAAAATTTGTAAGCTAATAAATGGCCAGACAGATTTAAAAATATCTGTTAATTCCACGCCTTCCGGAGCTACACTTTTAAGATAAAATGCTGCCGGTCCGAATGGAGGGCTAAGGAATGACACTTGCATATTTACGCAAAATAAAACACCAAACCAAATCGGATCATAGCCAAGTGCAGTAATAATAGGAACAAAAATAGGCATTGTTAACATCGCTACACCAATCCAGTCCAAAAACATTCCTAAAATCAATAAGATAATCATCATAATGATAATGGTATAAATCGGCGGAGCATTCAAACTGGCAAATAAACCTGAAATAAAACGATCTCCTCCCATTAGATTATAAATACCAATGATCATTGTTGCTCCGATACCTACCCAAATAATCATTCCAACAGTATTAATTGTATGTTTAAGCGATTCCTTAATAATCGTGAAGTTCAACTCTTTGCGATAAAAAGCCGCTAGAATAACACCCACTACACCAATACAAGCAGACTCTGTAATAGAAGCAATCCCACCATAAATACTGCCTAAAATCCAAGTGGCAATTGCTACAGGAATAGCAATATCGTGAATAATTTTCTTAATATCTTTTTTTGTTAATGCCTGCCTTTCACTTGCAGCCATTGCTGGTCCATAATTTGGCCGTAAATAACATAATAACAAAATATAGGAAATATAAAGTAAAGATAATAAAACTGACGCAGGAATTGCAGCTAAAAATAGTCCACCAATAGACACGTTTGCCGTCATACCATAAATGATTAAGACAATGCTTGGAGGCACCATTGTCCCTAATGCACCGCCGGCAACCACCGTACCTATAGCAAGGTTTTTGTTATACCCTAAACGCAACATCTGCGGCAACGCCAACATTCCCAACAAGACAGTTTCTCCACCGATAATGCCTGACATTGTTGCTAATAAAATAGCAACAAACATTGATTGAATGGCGATACCCCCTCTTAACCTACCACCAATAATACGCATAGCATTGTACAAATCACGCGCTATGCCTGTTCTATCCAATAATGTTGCCATTAATACAAACATTGGCACTGCAACAAATGTATAAGAAGAAGTAAAATCTGTTACCCTTGCCGCAACCATTTGCATTATTGCCGCAGTATCAAACCATAAATAGGAAATCACTAAAGCAATTAAGCCGGTTAAAAAACCCAATGGCATACCAATAAATAACAACGAAATCATCATTAGAAAGATAATTAATGTTCCTACACCTATTCCTAAACCACTAATCATAATTATCCCTCCTGATTTTTAGTCACTAAATGACGAAATATATGCAACACTGAAAGTACCAACACCATCAAACACGAAATAAAAAAGAACCCTTTTTCAATCGCAGGGAATGGTGTATCCAATACAGTACCGGAAGTTTGCATCTTAAATGTTCCCATAGGAGTAAAAAATGCTTCGGCAGCTGAAAGATATGAACCATAACTTAATAAAACAAAGAAAATAAAAACGAATATTTCAACGAGCAATTCCAATCCCCACCTCACTCGAGCTGAAAATTGTTGTCGAATAAATGTCATAGCAATATGTTTATTGTTGGCATAACAAGCAACACCACCATAAAGTAAAGATAAACTGACAAGAAAAGTAGTGACCTCGTGTACCCAAATTGTAGGACTGGAAAAAATATATCGCACAATAACTTCATAAAACCCAATCGCAACAATAAAAAGGAAAAGATAAGAGACGTAGTAACCTAATTTGATAAAAAATTGATCAAACCGATCACATAAAAATAGTAAGCGTTGAGAAAAAGACATTTTCAACTCCTTAATAAACAAGGCTGAATGTGATCCAACCCAGCCTTGCCTATAGTTACGATTATTGCATCATTCCTTGAGAAGTAAGGAATTTTAATAAGGCTTGATAATACTGATTACCTATTTCAGATTGTTGAGCTGTTTCCTGCCAGATTTCTCTTGCCGCAGCACGAACTTTCGCAACTTCTTCCGGACTCCAAGCCACTGGCTGAACGCCTTTATCTAACGCTTCTTTATATGCGATTTTATCTTCATAATGGGCTTTAATCAGTGTATCCAAAGCCATTCCTTTAAAATAGGACACTAGAAAATCCTGATCTTGAGGAGAGAGTGATTGCCAAGTTTTCAAGTTCATTATCATATGAACTGCAGGAGAAGAATGGATACCCGGATAAATAGGATATTTTGCGATATCGTGTACACCTTGTGCTTGATTATTAGCAAAAGTGGAGAAATCCGCCGCATCGATAATTCCTTTTTCTAAACTAGTGTAAATTTCCGATCCTGGCAAACCAACAGGAGCAGCTCCCAACTTCGCAAATAATTTCTGAATTGGGCCTGATGGCGCACGAACTTTAACTCCTTTAAAGTCAGCAACACTTGCAATTTTCACTTTGGAAGGTAGTGACTCTGAACCAGTTACCGATACACCAATTAATTTAGCCCCATATTGTTGAAAGATTTTATCAACGACTTCAAAACCTCCTCCATTATAATAAAAGCTAAGAATATCCTCATCGCTACTCCACGCAGAAATAGTGTCACCAATCAAGCCAAAACCAGGATCAGTACCAGCATACATTGCCGCAGTAGCAACTGCACCATCAATAATTTTATTTCTCACTCCAGAAAGCATATCGCTTGTTTTTAATACTGAATCTAACGGTAATAATTCAATGCTGATTCTTCCATTTGAGGCTTTTTCTACATTATCAGTCCACTGTTTTTGGATCTCATATACTTTCTCTCCAGCAAAATTTGAGCTTTCAAATTTCAAATTAATTTCCGCTGCCGATACTGCAAATGACATCAAACTTGCTAATGAAATGAATAATAAAGATTTTTTAAAGTTCATAATTAAACTCCTCGTTGTTTATACAGCAACTAACATTCCACCATCAACAAACAACAGATGGCCATTGACAAAATCGGAAGCTTTAGAAGAAAGGAAAACAGCTGAACCGATTAATTCTTCTGGATCACCCCAGCGATTAGCAGGTGTTCTCTGACATAACCATTGTGTAAATTGCTCATTCTCTACTAATGCCTTAGTCATATCCGTTTTAAAATATCCTGGTGCAATTCCGTTTACCTGAATGTTATAACGAGCCAATTCAACACACGCCCCACGAGTAATCATTTTTACTGCACCTTTAGAAGCTGCATACGGCGTGATAGTATCTCGTCCTAACTCACTCTGCATTGAACAAATATTGATAATTTTTCCTGCATTACGTTTCACCATATATTTGCCAACTTCCTGAATCATTAAGAAAACCGCTTTTTGGTTAATTTCAATAACGTTATCCCACTCCTGTTCAGGAAATTCCAAAATAGGATGTCGCCGTTGAATACCAGCATTATTAATTAGGATATCAATTGCCCCTATTTTTTCTTCGATTTCCGCAACATTACGCTCAATTTCGCTTTTTTTAGTCACATCAAATGGAACTGAATGCGCAAGAAAACCTTTCTTTTTTAACTGTTCAGCAGCGACTAGCGCTTTTTCTGCGTTAATATCATTAATGATAATTTCTGCACCATATTGAGCTAATCCATTTGCAAGTAAGAAACCTATCCCTTGAGCAGAGCCAGTTATCAAAGCTCTTTTCCCTGTTAAATCAAATAAATTATTCATAATTACTCCTCAAATTTAAGTTGGACTTTTATAGCAACACTTTTATCACTCGCCGTTTGTAATGCTTTTTCTGCATCCCGATAAGAAAATTCGTGAGAAAGCAACGGCAACGGATTAATCAACCCTTGTTCTAACCAACGTACTGCCACTTCAAATTCATTAGTAAAACGGAAGGCTCCCCGATAAGTAAGTTCTTTCGCTAAGAATTTTGTAATAGGAACAGGCGCATCTCCTTTTGCCATTCCTATCTGAATAATTGTCCCGGTTGCTTTGGTTGCATCAATTGCAAAGTTAATAGCACTATTTGCTCCAGAAGCTTCAAAACTCACATCAAAATAACCTTTATCTTGGAAATACTGTTCTTGATTTTCCAAAGGATTAATGGCTGATGTTGCGCCCATAGCAATAGCACTATTTCGGCAAGATTCTTGTATATCAGAAGCAACAATTTCAACCGCACCGGCCTTCTTACAAGCAGCAACCACAAGAGAACCGATTGGACCGCAACCTGTCACTAAAACTTTCTTTCCAACCAAAGAACCTGCTTGATTAACTGCGTGAACAGCAACAGCTAACGGTTCAGCAAATACCATTATTTTGCTTGGTATCCGATTATCATAAGGAACAATTTGATCATTTCTTACCGCAACATATTGAGAAAAACCGCCATCAATATGTGGATTCAACATTGCACTGCCGAAAAAACGCATATTTAAACATTGATTGGATTTTCCACTTAGGCAATATTTGCATTTTAAGCAAGGTTTACTTGGATTTATTGCAACCGCTTGCTTTTTATTTTCTAAAATACCGACAACTTCGTGCCCTAAAATCATAGGATGTTTTAAACTGAAGTTTCCTACTCCTCCTTCTTGATAGTAATGAATATCAGAACCACATATTCCTCCTCTGCTTATTTTAACTATCGATTCATTACCTTCCTTAGTAGATACCTCTGCCGTAGTAATTTGTATTTGATGTGCTCCTGATACTTTCACACATTCTGACTTATAAATTTCTGCCATTCTTCACCTCTTTAATCTATTAATGCAACCGTTTGCATTAACGTAATATTTATTAAAAAGTGTTGCAACAACATTTTGTTCAAAGTGTGATCAGTTTCAAAAAATAAATGATTTCAGATAAAATGTAGAACAGTAGAATTAATTGATTAAGAACCGCTATCTATGAAAAAACGCACAACAATTGATGACATAGCAAAAGCTTTAGGAGTTAATAAATCCACTGTTTCTAGGGCGATTAATAATCCTTCTTTAATTTCCACAGAAATGAGAGAAAAAATCGAGAAAATGTGTAGAAAAATGAACTATATACCTAATAGTATAGCTAAATCACTTGCATCATCATCTACCAATTCTATCGTGCTATTAATTCCCTCTTTCAGTAATGACGTGTTTAAAGAAGTCATTGATGGTGTGAAAGAAATTTGCGACCAATGGAACTATAATTTATTAATCAGTGATTTCTCCTATACGCCATTGGAAGAACAACACATTATTGAAAAATATATGCAACAAAATGTGGATGGTTTTATTCTCACAGAAACATTCCATACACAAAAAACGATAGAGTTATTAAAAACAGCTAATATTCCGACAGTAGAAATTATGAATATCTATGATAATCCTAACTTTCTTGCGAATATTGGCATCGATCAATATGTTGCTGCTAAAGAGTTAATTCGTTTTTTAGTACAAGAAAAACACAGAAAAAACATTGCATTATGCTCATCTTGGTTAGATAGCAGAGCATTATTAAGAAAAAATGCGTGGGAAGCCGTTTTAAATGAGAACAATCTTGTCACAGATAGACATTTTAAAATGCAACAAAGAACTTCTTTTGCCAGTGGCGCCGAAGCACTCATTGAAATTTTATATCGTTGGCCTGACACTGATGCGATTTTTTTCATTAATGATGACATTGCAGCGGGGGCAATTATGGAATGTTCCCGTAGAGATATTAAAGTTGGTAAGGAGCTAGATATTGTCGGTTTCAATGATTTAGAATTTTCCAAAGTGCTCAATCCGAGCCTAACTACAATTGCTACACCTAGATTTGAAATTGGCAAGATGGGAGCTGAAATTTTAATTCAATTCTTAACATCTAAACAACTTCCTCCTCAACAAATCATTGAATTACCTTTTAAATTTATGCGCAGACAAAGTGCTTAGGTATAACAATAACAGGATCCCCTATGGACTTTTCAGAATTATTAGATGGTTTAAATGAACGGCAACGTGAAGCAGTGGCTGCACCTTTGGGCAATTATTTAGTTTTGGCAGGTGCCGGCAGTGGTAAAACTCGGGTTTTAACTTACCGCATTGCTTGGTTAATCGGCGTTGAGAATGTCAGCCCCAATGGCATTCTTGCGGTAACTTTTACCAATAAAGCGGCGGCGGAAATGCGCCATCGTATTGAGGATTTATTACAGAATCAACTCACGCCGCCTTTCGGAATGTGGGTCGGGACATTCCACAGTCTGGCACATCGGCTTTTGCGCCGCCACGCGCCGGATGCCGGTTTACCGGCGGATTTTCAAATTTTAGATTCAGAAGATCAATTACGTTTGGTGAAACGGTTGGTGAAATCCTACAACTTGGATGAGGGTTTGTATCCGCCAAAGCAAATCTGTTGGTATATCAACAATAAAAAAGATCTTGGTTTAAGAGCCGATCAAATCGAAATGCGTAGTAAGGAAGATCGAAGTTGGGTTGAAATTTACAAAATTTATCAGGATGCTTGTGATCGCGCCGGTTTGGTCGATTTTGCCGAATTATTATTAAGAACTTATGAACTTTGGCAGAAAAAACCGCTGATTCTACAACGTTATCAACAACGTTTTCAGCATATTTTGGTGGATGAGTTTCAGGACACCAATAATATTCAGTATGAATGGGTTAAATTATTGGCTGGAAATAGTGCCAATGTGATGATTGTCGGGGATGACGACCAGTCTATTTATGGTTGGCGAGGCGCAAAAATTGATAATATCTACCGTTTTTTAACCGATTATCACGCAGAAACGATCCGTTTGGAACAAAACTACCGTTCTACGGAAAATATTTTACAAGCTGCTAATATGTTAATCGCTAATAACGAGGGACGTTTAGGTAAGCATCTCTGGACGGAAGGCAATAAAGGCGATCCTGTCGGAATTTATCGTGCATTTAATGAACACGATGAAGCACGTTTTGTGACTTCACAGATTAAACAGTGGGTAGATGAAGGAGGTAATTATGATCAATGTGCAGTGCTATATCGCAGTAACCGCCAATCACGAATTTTAGAAGAAGCATTTTTACAATCCGGTCTGCCTTATCGTATTTATGGTGGTTTACGTTTCTTTGAACGTCAAGAAATTAAGGATGCTCTCGGCTATCTGCGTCTTTTAGCAAATCGTCAAGATGATGTTGCCTTTGAACGAGTAGTCAACACACCACCCCGTGGCATTGGCGATAGAACACTTGAAATTTTGCGAGATATTGCTCGTAAACGAACATTAACGCTTTGGCAGGCAACGCATTTAGCATTGGAAGAGAAATTGGTGCAAGGTCGCGCTGCTTCTGCTTTGTTGCGTTTTATCGAATTGATCAACGCCTTAGATAATGACACTTTTGATCTACCGTTGACAGAACAGACCGAATTCGTGATTGAACACTCCGGTCTGAAAGAGATGTACCAAAAAGAGAAAGGCGAAAAAGGTGAAGTGCGTTTAGAAAATCTAGATGAACTGGTTTTTGCTGCAAGAGATTTTCAAAAACCAGATGAGGCGGAAGATATGAGCGACCTGATTGCTTTTCTGACTCACGCTTCGTTGGAAGCCGGTGAAGGACAAGCCTCGCCACATCAACAATGTGTCGATTTAATGACGTTGCACTCTTCAAAAGGTTTGGAATTTGATCGTGTTTTCATCGTTGGAATGGAAGAGGGCTTATTCCCGAGCGGTGCTTCAGGAGAAGAAGGCAGAATCGAAGAGGAACGCCGTTTGGCTTATGTCGGTATCACTCGTGCAAGGAAAAAGCTTACGCTTTGTTATGCTGAACAACGCCGTGTTTACTCTCAAGAAGAAAAACGTATTGTTTCACGTTTTATTAATGAATTACCGGAAGAAAATATTCAGGAGATTCGCTTAAGAGGTACAGTAACAAGAGCGGTAAACCTTGCAGCGGTTGGTACAGCAAAATCAATTTTAGAAAATTCAGAATGGAAGCCGGGTCAACGCGTAAAACATCATAAATTCGGATATGGTTCAATTATTAATGTAGAAGGTAGTGATAAAAACTGCCGGCTACAAATTGCCTTTCAAAATCAAGGCATAAAATGGCTAATTGCTCACTTAGCAAATTTAGAAAAATTGTGATCTATATGAAACTTTTTGCATTATAATAGGTCAAATAAAGCGTTCGTTAAGTTAAGACAGTTTTTACATTAGGCATTAACTGTGCTATAACGGAAACAAATTTTTTAATATAAGAAGGTAGTTAATGACAAAAGAAATGCAAAACATGATGCTTGTTCCTCAAGGTAGTTTAGAAGGCTATATTCGAGCAGCTAATGAATATCCAATGCTTACCGCAGAAGAGGAGAAGGAGCTGGCAGAACGTTTGTATTATCATCAAGATGTTGATGCCGCGAAAAAATTAATTTTATCCCACTTACGTTTTGTGATTCACGTTGCACGTGGTTATTCCGGTTATGGTTTGCCACAAGCCGATTTAATTCAAGAAGGTAATGTTGGTTTGATGAAAGCCGTGAAACGTTTTAATCCTGAAGTTGGTGTTCGCCTAGTTTCTTTTGCTGTGCATTGGATTAAAGCAGAAATTCACGAATATGTGTTACGCAACTGGCGTATCGTTAAAGTCGCCACCACTAAAGCTCAACGTAAATTATTCTTCAATTTGCGTAAAACAAAACAACGTCTAGGTTGGTTCAACGCAAATGAAGTAGATATGGTTGCTAACGAACTCGGTGTTTCTGCAGAAGACGTACAAGAAATGGAATCACGTATGAGCGGTATAGATATGGGTTTCGATTTACCTACTGATGATAGCGAAGAAACCTATTCTCCGGCACTTTATCTAGAAGACAAAAGTTCAAACTTCGCTGCCGAATTAGAAGAAGAAAACTTTGAAAATCAAGCAACCGATCAACTTAGTGAAGCATTGGAACAATTAGACGAAAGAAGTCGTCATATTATCCAAACCCGTTGGTTGGATGATAATAAAGCCACATTGCAGGAGTTGGCTGATCATTATGGCGTTTCAGCCGAACGTATCAGACAATTAGAAAGCAATGCATTGAAAAAATTAAGAAATGCAGTAACATTCTAAATTCCCTCTATAAAATTCCCCATATTTCATCACGGAATATGGGGTTATTTTTTGCCCTGTCATCAAACTATCATATTTCATCGCTAAACTTCCTAACATCAAAGGTTAATTCATTCTGTTAGGAGAAAACTATGTTACCGAAGAAAGTCCTTAGAAAACTTGCTCTTGTCACCATCTTATTACCCTTTATCACTCAAGCAAATGCCCACGAAATTACTGGAGCAGGAGCTTCATTCCCTTATCCAATTTATGCGAAATGGGCTGGGCTTTATCAACAACAAACCGGTAATAAAGTCAATTATCAATCCATCGGTTCCGGAGGTGGTCAACAACAGATTATCGCCAAAACCATTGATTTTGGTGCTTCAGATGATCCAATGAAAGCTAACGTCCTTGAAGAACAGCAACTATTACAATTTCCCGCTATCATTGGAGGAACAGTTCCTGTTGTGAACATTCCAGAAATCAAAGCGGGAGAATTAAAACTTTCCGGTCCTGTAATTGCCGATATCTTTCTCGGTAAAATCAAAAAATGGAATGATCCAGCGATTGTCTCTCTAAATGATGGCATAGCCTTACCTGATAAAAATATTCTTGTAGTTAGACGTTCAGATGGTTCTGGCACAACATTCAGCTGGACTAACTATCTATCCAAAGTTTCTGTGGAGTGGAAAGAGAAAGTAGGTGAAGGAAAGTCAGTTAAGTGGCCAGTTGGACAAGGAGGAAAAGGTAACGAAGGTGTTTCAGCTTACGTCAAACAACTTAAATACTCTATTGGCTATGTAGAATATGCTTATGCCAAACAAAATCAATTAACTTGGGTTACTTTACAAAATGCTTCCGGTAAATTTGTACAACCTTCTCGTGACAGCTTTATGGCGGCGGCAGCCAATGCCGACTGGGAGAAAGCTGCCGGAATGGGCGTAGTTTTGACAAATGAACCGGGCGATCAATCTTGGCCAATCACTGCGGCAAGTTTCATCTTAATCCACAAAAATGCCGACAATGCCGAAAACACCAAAAATGTCTTCAGTTTCTTTGAATGGGCATTTAAAAACGGTAAAGACGCTGCTTTAGAACTGGATTATGTGCCATTACCGGACACTGTTGTCGAAAAAATTAAAGCTCGTTGGCACAGTGAAGTGAAAGATGCGCAAGGAAAAACTATCTATTAATATTCTATTGAAATATCAAAGGGTTATGCTCTCACATAACCCTTACCTTACAAGGTAGAAAAATGCATAAAATCGATAATAAATGTTTAAATCACGCTTGGTTGGAAAATGTTTTTAAGAACACCACCCGTTTTTTTGCTGTCTTTGTTTTTATTGTGCTCTCCGCCATTTTATTGTCTTTAGTTATTGGTAGCTGGGATTCTATTTCTAAATTTCATTTTAAATTTTTATGGACAAATGATTGGGATCCGGTGCAAGAAAATTATGGGGCATTGGTACCGATCATCGGCACATTAATTTCCGCCGCCATCGCCTTAATTATTGCCGTACCAATCTCTTTCGGCATTGCCACTTTTCTCACTGAATTGTCACCTCAATGGTTAAAACAGCCAATTGGTACGGCAATAGAGATGTTAGCGGCTATTCCTTCCATTATTTACGGGATGTGGGGATTATTCGTTTTCGTACCACTTTTTCAAGAATATATTCAACCTTATATCATTGATACGTTTGACAATTTACCCTTAATAGGCATTCTCTTCTCCGGCGCACCTTTCGGCATCGGACTATTCACTGCCGGGTTAGTGTTGGACATTATGATCATTCCATTTATTTCATCAACAATGCGAGATGTTTTTAGTGTCGTACCTCCAATGTTGAAAGAATCCGCTTACGGCTTAGGAGCAACCACTTGGGAAGTAATTTGGAAAATCGTTCTTCCATATACTAAAGGCGGTGTTATCGGTAGTATTATGCTTGGGTTAGGGCGGGCATTGGGAGAAACAATGGCTGTAACTTTCGTTATTGGCAATGCCTTTCAACTGCCAAACTCCATTTTTGCACCATCCACCTCCATTGCTTCTGCGATTGCCAATGAATTTAATGAAGCCGGCGGTTTACAGAAATCAGCCTTGATGGAGTTAGGGTTAATTCTATTCTTGATTACCACTTTAGTATTGGCGATCGCACGTTTATTAGTGATGCGAATGAGTCGACTAGAAGGAAGAAAATAATGCATAAATATCAAAATCAACGCTTTTATTGGCGTAAAAGCAGAAATCTTCTTATGTTAAGCCTTGCCTATCTGGCAGTGCTGTTCGGGCTTTTTTGGTTGATTTGGATTTTATACACATTAATCATCAAAGGCATCCCGGCACTCTCGTTTGAACTGTTCCTAAAAGCGACACCTGCACCCAACGAAAGCGGCGGTTTGATTAATGCCATTATCGGTTCGATTATGATGGTATTAATTGCCACCTTTATCGCCACACCGATTGGCGTTTTGGCAGGCACCTATTTAAGCGAATACGGACGCTATAGCAAATTATCGAAAATTACCCGTTTTCTGAACGATATTTTACTTTCCGCACCCTCCATTATTATCGGACTGTTTATTTACGCAATCTATGTTTCGCAAGTAAAACACTTCTCCGGCTGGGCAGGTTCGTTGGCTTTGGCAATGTTGGTAATTCCAGTTGTGGTCAGAACCACCGACAGTATGTTGAATCTCGTGCCGAATAATTTACGCGAAGCCGCCGCTGCACTCGGTTGCCCGCAATGGCGAGTCATTACGATGGTTTGCTATCGTGCCGCTCGCTCCGGCATTTTAACCGGCATTCTGCTTTCCGTTGCCCGCATTTCCGGCGAAACCGCACCATTGCTGTTTACTGCGCTCTCAAACCAATTCACCTCTTTGGATATGAATGCACCAATGGCAAATCTACCGGTGGTGATTTATCAATATGCCGCCAGCCCGTTTGAAGATTGGAATGAACTGGCGTGGGCAGGTGCAGCATTAATTGCGATTTTTGTTTTATCTTTAAATATTTTAACCAGACTTTGTTCCAACAAACATAAATAAGGACCATAAAATGGATATGTTATCAAACCAAATTGATGCGAAATTAACCGTTAATAATCTCAATTTTTATTATGGTGATTTTCACGCTTTAAAAAATATCAATATGAAAATCGCAAAAAATAAAGTCACTGCATTTATTGGTCCATCAGGCTGTGGTAAATCTACACTGTTACGCATATTTAACCGGATGTATGAACTTTATCCGAACCAATACGCTACCGGCGAAATTAATTTAGATAATGAAAATTTATTAACCACACATACTGATATCGCCATTATCCGTTCCAAAATCGGGATGGTTTTCCAAAAACCGACCCCGTTTCCAATGTCGATTTATGATAATGTTGCTTTCGGAATTCGTTTATTTGAAAAACTTCCAAAATCAGAACTAAATGATCGTGTTGAATGGGCGCTAACTAAAGCCGCATTGTGGGATGAAGTGAAAGATAAACTGAACCAAAACGGCGATAGCTTATCCGGTGGACAACAACAACGCTTATGTATTGCACGCGGTATTGCGGTTAAACCAGAAGTGTTGTTATTGGATGAACCCTGCTCGGCACTCGATCCAATATCAACAATGAAAATCGAAGAGCTGATCAACGAATTAAAACACGATTACACCGTTGCTATCGTAACACATAATATGCAACAGGCAGCACGTTGTTCTGACTACACCGCTTTTATGTATCTTGGTGAACTAATTGAGTTCGACCAAACCAGCAAAATTTTTGATAAACCGAAATTCCAACGGACAGAAGATTACATTACAGGTAAAATGGGCTAAAGCTGAAACTCTAATAAATGAGGTCGTATGGCGGGCAAAATTTTAATTGTTGAAGATGAACGTGCAATTCGTGAAATGATCGCACTTTATTTACTGAAACAAAATTATGAAGTTATCGAAGCAGAAGACTATCAAAGTGCAATACATCGACTTGAGGAACAGCCACAACTTATTCTATTAGACTGGATGTTGCCAGGTCGTTCCGGCATTATGCTTATCGAATATCTAAAAAAGCAAGAGAAAACCGCTAAAATTCCACTCATTATGCTTACAGCTCGCAGTGCAGAAGAAGATTGTATCACCTGCTTAAACGCTGGTGCTGATGATTATATTACCAAACCGTTTTCACCTAAAATTTTATTAGCGAGAATCGAAGCATTATGGCGGCGCAGTTACGATCCTCCAAGTCAAATTATCAATTTTGAAAATCTACAAATCGATCAACAGTCACAGCGTGTTACCATTGAAAATAAACTAGTCGAATTAAGTGCGACCGAATATAAATTACTTCTCTTTCTAATAACTCATCCCGAAAAGGTTTATAGTCGCGAGCAGCTATTAAATCATATTTGGGGCGATGATATTTATGTTGAAGATCGTACTGTCGATTCCTATATTCGCCGTCTACGCCGTAGTTTAGAACCTTTTCAAGCTGATCGCTATGTACAAACTGTTCGTGGCTTCGGCTATCGTTTTTCCAACCATTTTCAGGATTAACTAATGAAACTAAATCTGTCATTAAAGCATTTAATCATTGAAGTGCTGCTGGCTGTCGGAATTGCTTCATTATTGAGTCTATTCAGCAAAGATCTCTCTTTTTGGTTAATTACTGTTCTAATTATTTTGCTGATTTGGCACCACTATAACGAATTCAGTTTGTTACAAATCATCAATCCAAATAAACCACCTAAAAGCAAAAAGAAAATTACTGCACTTGAGCATATTTCACAAACCGCTGCCTACTACAATGAGCGAACTCGCCGCGAAAAAATTAAATCTTTACGCCTACTTTCTAAGCTAAATCGCAATATTCAATTTTTGCCTGATGCGGTATTAATTTGTGAACACAACGGCGATATTTCTTGGTGTAACCAAGCAGCACAGGAGATGTTTGAATTTATTTGGGATAAAAAAATGAAAAAGAGCGTTTTTAAGGTGATTTTCTACCCCGAATTTAAACACTATTTTCGTCATTTAACCTTTAACAGACGCAATCGCCCTTTAGTTTTATTGACTCACAATAAACGCTATATTGAGTTTAATATCAATAGTTACGACAGCGAATCCTATTTAATTATCGCACGCGATGCGACCTCGTTTATTCGCTTAATGCACTCCCGTCAAACTTTTCTGGCGAATATGAACCACGAACTGCGTACACCATTAACAGTGCTGCAAGGTTATTTGGAAATGTTTGAGGGTGAGATCGATGAAAAATCGCCTTTTCAACAAAAAGCATTGCAAGCGATGAAAGAACAAAGCGAGAGAATGGCGACATTGCTACAACAGCTATCTTTATTGGCAAAAATTGAAAATATCAATAGTGCCGAACACGAAGTGGTTGATATGTCACAATTAATCCTCTCTTTACAAAAAAATACTGCCGTTATCCATCAAGCAAAACAGCAAATTATTTTTGAAATCGAGCCGGATTTGAAAATTATTGGGGATGAACATCAATTACAAAGTGCTGTTTCCAATCTGGTCTATAACGCTATTCGTCACGCGGGCGAAGAGGCGATTATTCACGTCAGTTGGCAACGTTGTAAACAAGGGGCAAGATTTTGTGTCAGCGATAACGGTATCGGTATTGAAGCTCGCCATCTTGCCCATTTAACCGAACGTTTTTATCGTGTGGATGAATCACGCAATAATAAAACCGGCGGCAGCGGTCTAGGATTAGCCATTGTTAAACACGCTTTGGAACAACATCAATCCTATCTTGAAATCCAAAGCGAAGTCGGTAAAGGCAGTGAATTTTCTTTTATAATTAAACCCGATTTAATCGTCAATCCGCAACAATAAGTTAGAAATCCGGCGGACAAGTAAATGTCATCCGCTCTTGAGTGATCGGATGCGTAATAGTAAGACTTTCTGCGTGTAAATATAATCTCGGTGCCATTGCCCGCACTGCCGGAGGAGAATAGAACTTATCACCCAGAATCGGATGCCCGAGAGCTAACATATGTAGACGCAACTGATGCGAACGACCGGTGATCGGCGTCAATTTCACGCGCGTGGTGTTATTCGGATAACGCGCTAAAACCTGATACTGCGTCTGTGCTTTTTTGCCAACTAAAAAATCTATACGTTGTCGCGGTCGATTCTCCCAATCACAAATTAATGGTAAATCGACAATACCGCTATCCTGTTCCAAATGCCCCCAAACAATCGCTTGATAATGTTTCTTCGGTTCTCGCTCGCGAAATTGTCGCTTCAGCTCTTTTTCAGCGGCTTTGGAAAGCGCAAACAGTAAAATGCCGCTGGTTGCCATATCCAAACGGTGTGCTGGTTCAGTAAAGCCAAATTTATTTGCCACACGTGTCATTGCACTATCCTGATATTGTGGTTGATTACCGGGAACTGACAACAAACCGCTCTGTTTATTAATCACCGCAATATAATTATCCTGATATAAGATATTTAACCCTTGCGGTGGGTTGTACTCAATTAATGCCATAAATTACTCTTTATTACTAACAATCACGCGTAAGCTATCCAATCGCCAGCTAGCTTGATGAAGATATGCTAATGATTGCGTAATTAATTGTTCCTGTTGTTCAATTTCATCCTGACGAATATTCTTATTTACCGCTTGAAGTGCTGTAAGACGATGTAATTCGCTATACAATGTTTTATCTGCTACTTCAATAGCTTCTGCAATAATCTGTTCAGCATAAGGTTCTATCAACGTTTGAGAATGCTTAATTAGACGCTCAATTTCCGTTTTCATCATTTTAACCACTTTATTTGCCATATTTTTATTAATAGGCTTAAGCTGTTTTTCCAAACCTCGGAAAGAAACTTGTGCAGCTAGATCATTACCTTTTATATCTAATAATAAGCGTACTGGCGTCGGTGGTAAGAAACGGGTTAGCTGCAATGATTTCGGAGCCTGTACTTCAACCACATAAATTAATTCCAACAATAACGTACCTGCCGGTAACCCTTTATGCGGCAATAAACTCACTGCCGTTTTGCCAATATCGCCGGAAGTGATCAGATCGATACCGTTTCGCACCATCGGGTGATCCCACGTTAAAAACTCAAGATCTTCGCGTGCCAATGCTAATGAACGATTAAAAGTAATTGTACTTCCCTCTTCTTTTAATCCCGGAAAGTCAGGAACCAACATATGACCTGTCGGCTGAATAACTATTGAATCTTCACCAAGATCTTCCTGTTCCAGACCGATCACATCAAATAAATTCAAACAGAAATTAATTAACTCCGGTTGTCCATCTTGTAATTCAATATCTATAGCAAGCTGCTGTGCCTTCTCACCTCCATTAGAATTTAATTCTAATAAACGATCACGACCTTGTTCTAGCTCCTGTTGCAGACGTATCCGCTCTTTCGCCACTTGATCAATAAAGAGAGCAAATCCCACCTCATCTTCATTTGGGTTATCAATAAATGTCTGTAGCTGTTTACCGTATTTAGCGAATAACGTTGCTCCCATTGGACAAGTCTGTTCAAATGCTCCCAAGCCTTTTTGATACCAATCCACCAAAATCATCTGTGATGTTTGATTAAAATAAGGAACATAAATTTGAACATCTCTAGTTTGACCGATACGATCCAAACGACCGATAGACTGCTCCAAGACATCCGGATTTAGTGGCAAATTAAACAATACCAATCGGCAAGCAAATTGGAAATTACGCCCTTCTGCACCAATACTGGAACTTAACAGCACTTTTGCTCCATCTTCCTGTTGTGCAAAATAGGCTGCCGCCCGATCACGCTCAACAATCGACATTTTCTCGTGGAATACCGCAGAACGAATTCCCTCTTTTTCGCGCAAAATCTTCTCTAACTGCAATACAGTTTCGGTTTGTTGACAAATAATTAATACCTTTTCTTGGCTATGATTTTTTAGAAAGGTCAATAACCATTCAATACGCGGATCAAAATCCCACCACGCCGCCTCCGGATTAAGCTGGTGAAATAGAACTTCCGGATATAATGAATTTTGTTGCACTGTCTTGTTAAGTAAATTCATTACTTTAATCGCATTAGCATACTGCTTCGGTAATTCCAGTTTCACTTGATGTAAAATACGTTTCGGAAAGCCTTTCACTCCTTGACGCGTATTACGAAATAATAATCGGCTAGTGCCGTGGCGATCCACTAAATTAGTAACCAGCTCTTGTTTCGCCTCTTGGATCTGCTCGTTAGAACTGTTACCGCCATTAATAATCCGCAATAACGGTTCAATATCCTGTTCAGGCAGTAATTCAGCTAAAACATTCTGTTCTTCAGCGGTTAATTTCTTATCAGATAACAAATCATTCACTGCTACCGCTACCGGACGATACTGTTTCTGCTCTGCAACAAAGGCATTGTAATCATAAAAACGATGAGGATCTAATAACCGTAAACGTGCAAAATGGCTTTCCTGTCCCAACTGTTCTGGAGTTGCCGTTAGCAACAAAACTGAAGCTATCTTTTGTGATAACTGTTCGACAAAACGATAAGCTCGACTTGGCGCCAACGAGTGCCATTCCAAATGATGAGCTTCATCAACAATCAGCATATCCCAATGGCTTGCCAATACTTCTGCCATCCGATTTTCTTGTGTAACTAACCAATCCAAAGAACAAATTACCAAAGATTCAGTATCAAAAGGATTTACTTTAACACTTCTTCCATTTTCTTCTTTACGATCGAAATCCTGACAACGTTCTTCATCAAATAATGAAAAATTCAGATTAAAACGACGCAACATTTCAACTAACCATTGGTGCTGTAATGTTTCAGGCACTAAAATTAGCACCCGTTCAACTCTACCAGAGAATAGCTGTTGCTGTAGAATCATTCCTGCTTCTACAGTTTTTCCCAATCCGACTTCATCTGCCAACAATACCCTTGGTGATAAACGATTTCCAACTTCCTGAGCAATATGTAACTGATGAGGTATTAAACTAGCTCTTGTACCACGTAACCCTCTAAATGGTGATTGAAATTGCTGTTGCTGATGTCGTAATGCGTGATAACGCAATGTAAAACGATCATTTCTATCAATTTGTGCAGAAAACAGTCTATCTTGAGGTTTACTAAAAGTAATTTGATGCGCTAGTTCTAGTTCTTTAATTACAACTTCTTCGTCTGTATCGATTCTTTTCGCTAAATAAAGAGCAACCCCATTATTTTCCATCACATCCAATACTTCCGCTTGCCAACCTTCGTGATGAGTAATCACATCACCTTGCTGAAACAATACTCGCGTCATCGGTGCCACCGCAAGGGAATAAACTCGTGTTTCATCCGCTGCAGGAAACAAAAATGTTACCGTTCTCTGGTCTACAGCAGTGACTAATCCCAATCCTAAGTTATTTTCGCTTTCACTAATCCAACGTTGTCCAATCGTAAATGACATTTTATTGTTCTTCTCTTCTGTTTTGATTGATTATTCAATTTAAAAATAAGCGCGGATTGTACTCTGAATAGTCTGGAAAACCAAAAAGATTTATCAGTAATCTCCTTACATTGAGATCAATGTAAAATATAAGCTATATTTATACAGCCAATATTTAATTTATAGAAAAAAATAATGCATATTTGCAACAAAAAATATAGAATGTAATAGAAAAAATAATATTCACTGGAGAACCTATGTTAACTATAAAAAATATTCAACAAGAGCTGTTCGGCGGTTGGACAAAATTTGAGGCTTTCTGGCTAGTGCTTTTTGTTGCATTACAAATTGGTACTTATGTTTATCAACCTGATTCGCTACTGGCAATGATCTCCGGTATCGCCGGTATTTTATGCGTGGTCTTTGTTGGGAAAGGCAAAATCAGTAATTACCTTTTCGGTTTAATTTTTGCTTATACCTATTTCTATGTCGCTTGGGATAACAAATTTTACGGTGAAATGACAACAACATTGTATGTTTATATTCCGGCACAATTTATCGGTTATTTTTTATGGAAAGCCAATATGCAGAAAGATGGTGAAAGTGAAATCGTTGCTGCTAAAGCATTGAATTTTAAAGGGTGGCTCATCACCATTTCAGCAATCACTATCTGTTCTTTGCTATTCATCTCCTATTTAAAAACCACTGACGGCAATTCTGTATCGCTAGATGGCGTTACCACCGTAATGGTAATTGCAGCGCAATTATTAATGTTATTACGTTATCGAGAACAGTGGGTATTATGGATTATTATCAATGTCCTCTCGATTGCCTTATGGGCGGACACTGCAGCAATGTATATTATGTATGCTGCTTATTTATTAAATTCCCTTTATGGTTATTACAACTGGACTAAACTTGCTAAAACAGCAAATGCTTAAACTATTGCTTTGATAAAAACTGTTTTTTGATCAATTATCTGCACCGCAAAAGTTGGATTCATTATTCAACATTAAAGGGTGCAGTTTTTTATGAAAAAACAAATGTATAGTGATTTTCGGCTTTTAGCTACGAATTAGCAGCATCAATAATAAGAGCAGACACTGCTTCAACCTGCGAAACTAAAGAGGCGTGGCTAGCATCTAATTCAATGAGCTTACGAGGCTTCATTCTCTGCGCCATCATTCTTTGATTGTCTGGATGAATCATTCGATCTTGAGAAGAAATTTGATACCAACACGGTTTCACTTTCCAAGCTGGTTGTGTAACTATATCACTGAAAGTCGAAGCAATAGGCGCTTTTTGTGTGATTGACATCGGATAAGCCAAGGTTTCGTCAATATCTTGACAGAAACTTTGGTGATACTCTTCACGCTTTATCCATAAATAACCATCACTATCCCCTTCAATCGCCGAAAAAGCTTGTGGTGGCAATTTTTGGCTAATCTCTCCTGCACTTTCACCAACATCAGGTGCAAAAGCCGCAATATACACTAAAGCCTTCACATTAGGCATATTCCCCATCTCTGAAATTACTGCTCCACCGTAAGAGTGTCCAACCAATACAACTGGTCGTGGAATCTGAGCTACCATTTTACGAGTTCGTTCCGCATCATCTTGAAGTGAGGTCAGTGGATTTTCCACAGCAAAAACATCAGTATAACCTTGTTTTTTGAGTTCATTGATCACTAAATTCCAATGAGCTGCACCACCCCAAAATCCGTGAACTAATACGATAGCTGGTTTATTCATTTTATCCCCCAAATTAAAAACATTGTTGAATTCATTCTAAATTATCCCCTATTGTAGGAACAACATAGGTAAAATAAGTTTTTAACAGTGATATTAATAGGTATCTTCTTAAATTTTAAGAACTCGGTTATTTGTTCACTCCCTTTATAGTATTGCGATACTCTTCCTGTGTATCTTATATACTATTCAAACATTTACAACACGCCATCTTACTAGACTGCCCACATTCATCTCTGTCGGAAATTAGTGCAATGTCAATCTACAACAATGCTTATTTGCCACAAACATAGTGAAAAAAGCGAAATGCACACAAATCAGATGTTAAAAATAAGGTAAGAAATAACATCATTTTATTTTGTCTTTTACCATCAAAACCTCTAAAATTCAGAGTTATCTAAAAAATCATTAGGATACAAAATGACAACATTCACCGTTCGAAAAGCTCGTCCAGAAGATACCCAATCGATTGAAAACTTAATCCAAGCAGCTTTTGCTGATATGCCTTTAAGCGACGGACAAGAATCGCTCTTAGTTCACAATTTGAATGCTAACCACGATGTAGTATTAGAATTAGTAGCTGTGCAAGCAGAAGAAATCATCGGGCATATTTTATTTAGCCCTGCAACTATTTGTGGACAGTCTGTGCTAGCATTAGCGCCTCTCTCTGTTGCTCCACAATGGCAACGGCAAGGCGTGGGGAAAGCTTTGATTTTAGCCGCACATCGCCAAATTAAGACTATGAACTATGCAGCAATTGTAGTGTTAGGACACCCTGATTATTACGCTCGCTTTGGCTATCTGCCAGCAGAGGACTACAATATCAGCGCTCCATTTGAGCTACCTGAAGGCGTATTACGCGTGCTACCCTTGGTGAAAAACGTGCCACAAGGAGAAATTCATTACGCTACTGCATTTGGATTAAATTAAAAAGAAAAATATGGTTCTTTCTACGGAATTTTATGTTTCTATTTATTCTTATTCTGAAAAATGGAGTATTTCCTTATAAAAAACAAAATGTTCGCCTTTTATAAATAACCATACTTTTTCTTCCGTTTACTGCTTAATCCGCCATATAACGATTGATAAAGGCGAGGATTTGTTCAGGGTAGCGACCAAAATAATTGTAGCCGTCTTTGAAGCGATACGGTGTGTTTTCAATCCACAGCAATTCTTTTTCTTTCGCACCGAGCAAATCAAAGGTTTTTTGACCGTCTTCAGGATTGCGTGTCCACGCGTCTTCCAACACTTGCACAATCATTGTTGGCATTTTCACCGCGTTCGCCCAAAGGTGCGGGGTCATTTCTGCCATCGTGAAACCGCCCATTTTAAGCAATTCTAAATCAATCAAGGGTTGATATTGTTGCACGCCTTGCAATTCAGAAAAGGCATCATAAATCGCCGCCATCGACACCACCATTGGGCTGACCATACAACGCACATTTTCAAATAAATCAGGGCGTTCCATAATGGCGCGATATTGCGAATTACCGCCCATACATTGGCTATACAGTGCCACTTTCATTTTGGAAAGCTCAGGGTGGGCATCGACAAATTTTTTCACGCCCACGCAATCACGCCATTCCCAGTTGCCAATGCCGCTGATGCCATTATTCGCTGCCCCGCTGTTGCCGTGGTTGCGAATGTCGTAGGTCAGCACGTTGTAGCCTGCATCGGTGAGGTGTTTGTATTGAATCACGAAGTCGATTTCGCAATCATCAAAGCTCGCCCAAGGCTGCCCGAAATGACCGGGGAAACCTGCACGGCACATCGGCAAGGCGTGGTTAAAAATCACCAGTTTATCGCTCATTCCGCCTTTGGCTGGGATAAACCACGCTTCGAGCGGCACGCCATCTTCAGAGGGGATTACCCATTCTTCAAAAGACATATCGTAAGCGGCTGGGGTTTTGAAAATAAAGCTACGCAAAGGGCGAACAATACTCGCCAAGGCTTTGATTTTTTCATAATCGGCGGCGGAAATGGTTTTTTCTTGTTCCAATGCCAAAGCAAGGCGGTCGGCTGGTAAACGGTTGGATAACATAAATACTCCTTATGGCTTTAAAAAATAGGGCGTTATGTATAACGCCCTGAATGAACAGTCGCCATTATAGCCTCTCAGAATGACAAACAAAATGATAGAAAATGGAATTTATTATTTCTGTATTTGGAATAATTGAAGAACTTTGCTATGATTTTTTCGCCATCAAGAGGAACAAAGACGATGAAAAACAGGCTGGAATTGCTCCATATTTTTTGCACGGTGGCGAACACCTTGCATTTTAAAAATGCCGCGTGCGAGCTGGGCATCTCGCCCCAACGCGTTACCCGTAGCATCAGCGAGTTGGAACAATCGTTGGGCGAAGTGCTGTTTCAACGCAGTACGCGACAAGTGCAACTCACTGATTTTGCCCGCCAATTTTTGCCCCGTGCCCAACGCTTGCTTGCAGATGCCGACGCACTGATTCACCCTCAACCAAATCACGCACTGAGTGGCACTATCCGCATTGCCCTGCCTGATTACCCCATCTTAATGAACGAGGTGTTGCAACAACTGTTGATCCGCCTAAGCGATTTTCCCGACATTCAACTGCATTGGCGAACCGACAACGCCTTGATTGACGTGGTGGCAGGCAAAATTGATGTGGGCATACGCTTTGGCAACCCACAAGATAGCCGTCTGATTGTGAAAAAAGTCGGGCAAGAACAAGATATTATCGTTGCCAGTCCCAGCCTGTTACAGCACTACGGCGAGCCTAAAAACTGGCAAGACCTCATCAGCCGTTACCCCTTAAGTGCCTTGATTAACCCCAACAACGGACGCATTTGGCAATGGGAAATTGGCACACATCGCCACCAACCCAACCCGCCCAAACTGCTCACCAACAACATCAGCAGCGAACTTTCCGCCGTGCTGGCGGGGCAAACCGTCGCACATATCCCCCGCCAACTGTGCCAGCCCTATCTTGAACGCGGCGAACTGGTGGAACTCTTCCCACACCTCCCCCGCAAAACGTGGCCGTGCTACCTCTACCGCCCCAAACGCCAAGCCGAACCACTACGGGTCAAACGCGTATTTGATTTGCTTGCAGAGATTTTGCTGGGGCGGTTTGGGTGAGGTGAGAAAATCATCTCGCCACGGCGAAGTGTGGTGCTTTAACCCCTTGCTCAATGTCAAAAATCACCGAAAAAATCACCGCACTTTTTTCCTTCAGCCCGTAAACTTTCCTCGCTTATCATTTGATGCCGTTGTATAATTCGCCGAATTTTTTATGGAGAGGGCATGATGAAACGTCGTGATTTTTTACTCGGCGCAGGGGCATTAGCCCTTTCGCCTTATTTCTTACGACACGCTCAAGCAACCAATAGCGGTGCAAGCCAATATTTAATGCCGTCTGAAAGTGCGCCCCATCAAGCCACTTGGATGGCATATGGCGCAACAGCAGGTGCGTGGGGGACGACAGGCATGTACGGAATGGCACGCCGTGCGGCACGGGCAGATTTAATGCGAATCGCCGCCAACCTTTCCCGTTTTGAACCCGTGAATATGCTGGTGAACCCCAATGAAATGGAGGAAGCCCGTGCGGTGTTGGCACAGGTGAAAGGCGAGTTGGCTCAGTCTGATTTGCGTGAATACAGTGCCACAGGCGTGTTCACCAACGGGCGTGCTATTCCCAATATCGAAGCAGGTGGCAAAATCAGCCTCATCGCCGCCCCGCTTAATGATTTATGGGTACGCGACACCGCTCCGCTGTTTGTGCGTGATGAAAACGGCAAACGTGCCGCCGTGGATTTCAATTTCAACGGCTGGGGACAAGCAGACACAGGTGCACAAGGCTGGCGAAAAGACCCAGCTAAACGCGAACACGGCATTGTGGATCAGCCTATTGGCAAAGACCAAAAAATCGCCGCTTTTGTCGCCAAATACACCCATTCGCCATTAGTGAAAACCTGGCTGGTAATGGAAGGCGGCGGCATTGAAGTGGACGGCAAAGGCAACGCCATTTGCACCGAAAGCTGCATTCTTAACGATAACCGCAACCCCAACCGCAGTAAAGCCGAAGTGGAACAAGAATTACACCGCGTGCTGGGCGTGAACAACATCACTTGGCTCAAAGGCTTAAAAGCCCGTGACATCACCGATGCCCACATTGATTTCTACGCCCGTTTCACCGACGACGACAGCGTACTCTGTGCTATTGATGATGAACCAGAATCACCGGATTATTCAGTAACCCGCGATAATCTGCGTGTTCTCAAACAGCACCACCGCAATGTGATTGAGCTACACACCCCGAATTACGAAACCGTGCAAGCCGCCGTAGAAGCCCGCCAATACAAAGGCTTCCGCTTCAATGAAGACGGCTTCGCCGCAGGCTACATCGGCTTTTACGTTGCCAACGGCTGCATCATCTTGCCACAATTTGGCGACCCTGATGCCGACCGTGAAGCCTTTGACATTGTCAGCCAAAGCCACCCAGACCGCACTGTGCTACAAATCGCCACAGACGGCATCGCCAACGGCGGCGGCTCAATCCATTGTGCCACCCAGCAGGAAATTCCCGAATAAGTGAAGAAAAACAACCCAATTTCAAAGACTTACGCCAGCCGATGATTGCCTCCATCGGCATCGTAATGGGCTTTTTGCTGAACTTCCTCGCAGGCTGGGCGGCTGCAGACGATAGCCAACCTGCGGTAAATAGCCTCTCTGATTTACTCATCACCGCCTCATTATTGGTGGGGCTGGTGATGATGCTCAGCGTGCTTTACCGCCTGCTCGCCCACCCCGAACGAATGCAACAAGCCAGCCACTACCAGACTACCTTTCGACTCTATTTCTCCAGTCTCATCTTAACCTTTGGTGGTTTGATTTTTGCCTTGTTTATTTGATGAGGCTTCAATCCTCTGAAAACGGCTGAAAAAATGACCGCACTTTTATTAGCGTTTGGCTTAAAAGTGCGGTGCTTCTTTTTCATTATTTTTAATGCCGTCTGAAACCCTATTTTTAGATAGCCTTAGTTTTCCTTTTTTCTCACGAACCAAAAAATGTAGTGATCTACTAAATGAGCAGTCCTTGATAGTTTTTTCGCTAAAATTGGCTTAATCCTTGATTATAGCTATACAGTCTCACTCTATTATAGTAAAACACGTAACATTTAATATCTTTCTTGTCTTCATCTAATCAAGAATAACCGTCTTTTAACATCCATTCATATTTAAACTTCTAAACCAACAGCTACATCGGTACATTATTCCAACAATTTCTTCGATAGCTCATACTTTGTATCAAATCGTGCTGTTTTACACATTATATAAACGACTCACGTTAGAAT
>NZ_JPXY01000028.1:0-21076 GCF_000771895.1 Gallibacterium genomosp. 2 | reverse complement strand
CACAGTCGGGGTTTTCTTATTTAAGCCTTAAATAGGAAGGGTTAAATAATTGAATGAATTTTAACATCAAACTGCCATCTTTTAAAGAGGTAAACATAATGCTGACATTATTAGATGAGAGAAAATCAGTGCGTTTTTTCTTATGGGCGTGCTTACTTATGGCATTTATTTTGGGCGTGATGTGGTTATTACCTGATGTTATTCACGCAATTAAACAAGTATAACAGGAGCTTATTATGGCGAAAAATTTTATTCAAAACGGCGACACCATTGATTTTGTCGCCACAAAAAATGTGAAAAGCGGCGATGTTGTGGTCTTACAAGATCTGATTGCGGTTGCAGTTACCGACGTTGCAAATAAAGCAACTGGCACAGGGATTGTGGGTGGTGTATGGCGAGTGAAAGCAAAACAAGCCGATGACATCAAACAAGGCGATGTACTGTATTGGTCTGATGCAGATGGTGCAACCAAAACCGCAGCCAGTAACAAACGCCTTGGTATTGCGTGGACTGACTCAGGCACATCATCTGAACAAGTTGATGTGAAAATCAATGCTTAACCCGTTTGAACAGGCTTTAGCACAAGCAGACAAGGCGATAACAGATATTATGATGTCGCCTTGGCTGATTGACGGTGTCATTTATCCTGCCACTTACGATGAAGTGCCGCAACGCTTTGAAGGAATGTTGCAGTACAACGAAGAATATCGGGTGAACGGCACTAAACGCACATTGACTCTGTTTAAAGAAAGCGGCTATCGTCCACGTGTGGGCGATAGTGCGGAACAAGGGGATAAGCAGTTTTTGGTTAAAGCCTTTGAGTTGGTGGATCAACTGATTATTTTGCAACTGGAGTAAATAATGACGTTAGACCAAGATCTTGCTTTAATCCGACGAAATGCGAATAAGGTGGTGAAGCAGCTGAACCGCCAAGCGGCAAAAACCATCAATCATTTGGCAACAAAAGCGCGCAATCAAGCTACCAGAGTTGTTGCTAAAGAGATTGGTGTGCCGGTGAAAACCTTAAAAGGCAGAACAAGGCAAGGCAAACATCAACGTGCAACCGCCACAAAACTGCGTGCGCAGTTGCGCGTTAATGTATCGCCACTACCGCTAATTCGCCTGTTAGAGCGCAAAGCGAATCGGGTGTGGGAAGGGCGTGGGGCAATTATGGTAGGGAAATACGCAGTACAACGTGGTTTTATCCAAACCCTTGCTAATGGGCGTACGCACGTGATGCAAAGAGCAGGGCGGGCGCGCTATTCCATTGATGTGGTGAAAATTCCACTACGTCAGCCATTGACCGCAGCTTACCAACAAGCCCTCAAAGATTATCCCACCGAATTACAGAAAGAACTGAAAGGCCGCTTAAGTGCGGTTTTTTCTTAAGGAGAAAAAATGCTGATTCATAAAGCAATCCGAGAGCAAATTGCTGAGTTACTGCAATCTCTAGATCCGACTATCAAGGTTTGGGCAGGACGCCCCACCTTTATTGACTTAGACAACGAACCAACCACGCTAGCGGTTTTTATTGATGATGCACAAAGCGAGCCAACGGGATTATGTGGTGGTGAGTGGGAGGCAATCTTAAATATTGCCATTTATCAACGTTCAACCCAAGGCGAAGCACCACTTGATGAACTTGCAGAACAAATCATTCAATGTTTGGCAGAAGCCTTTGAAAATGATGATTTAGAGAGTTTACAACAATGTTATTTAACAGGGTATCACTATGAACAAGATGCACAGAAACGCACTTGGTACATTGCGAACCTACAATATCAAATTACTTATGGGCAGGAGGAATAAACTATGGCAACACAAACCACGCCTTTTCAAGGCACAAAATTTTACATCGGCAAAGGCGTTGAAGCGGAGAAAAATATCACCGCGTGCGAAATCACCCCCAATGCCAAAATCACTGTAGCCAATAGCGGTTACAAAAAAGGGGATTTGCTCCGCATTACTGGGCTTGGCTCGCTAGACGGTTATTACCCCGTGAAAGACGTGCAAACCAATGACATCACTTTGGCAGATGAAGTAGATTGGACGGAGCAAGATAAACCGACCGTCTTTACTAATGCCAAAGTGGCACGTGTAACGTGGTCAAACAACTTCTGCGCCATCAAAAACATTGAAAAAGATGGCGACACGCTTTCAGAGGAAGATGTAACCACAATGTGCAGTGAGGGAACGGAAACCGAACCGGGCGATATTGAGTTTGGTAACGTAAAACTGACTTTCTTCTGGGCACCCGCTACCGCAATGCAAGCTGATCTACGCAAGAAATTCTACGGTAAAGAAACGTTCCCTTACTTGATTGTGTTCAAAAACAATCAAGGATCGCTCTATGGCACAGGCTTTATTCAAACCAGCACCAACATTAGCGGTGAAGTAAAAGGTAAGTTTGAATCGGGCGTAACCATTAAACAATCCAAACGGGATTATTTATTACCAGTGTAATTTTACAAAAAAAAGCACAAAAACAGACCGCTTGTAGCAATACAGGCGGTTTTTTTATATCTAAAAATAGAGGGCATTATTATGCAACTTGCGAACCCAGAAAATTTTAAACAGTTTGTACAGATTAAAGAAAATAATGCAGTAACTACATCAGAGATCGTCGCTAAAGTTTTCAATAAACGACATTCTGATGTATTGCGAGCAATTGAGAATTTAATTTCTAATAGCCCTGATAATTTTATCGAACGCAATTTTGCGTTTTGCTTTAAAAACAATAGGTTACAAAACGGCAAGCCTCAACCTTACGTTGAGATGACTAAGAATGGTTTTGTGCTTTTAGTTATGGGCTTTACAGGCAAAAAAGCAGTTGAATTCAAAATTGCTTATATTGAGGCATTTGATTATATGCAAGCAGAGTTAGCCAAAGGCACTAAGGGATTATTAGAACAGTATTATCAAGTACTTGGTGAACATAAGGCTGAAAAACAATTTGCAAGCCTCTGTGGACAAGGATTAAGTCAATGGAAAGAGAAAAAACCTTTACTTGAAGCAACACTTCGATTATTCGAAGACAAAATGCAAATTGAACTCCCAATTTTGAATAACTAATAAGGAAATCAACAATGAACAAAGGCACTAAAGCAACTTTACTCGCAATTAAACCCACATTGAAACCTTTTGAACTCAACGGCAATACCTACTATATCCGTTCTTTTACTGTAGGTGATGTAAACCGTGAAGTGTTTGAATATCAAAATTGGCTGAAAGCACAGGCAATGGCACAAGGCATTGAGTTGAATCTGAATGATGAAGATGTACTCGCCAAGCAGCTTGAACCGATTGCGGATAAATATCGTCTTGCACGCAATCTTGCCATCAAATTATGCGATGAAAAAGGCAATAATTTATTCGACCCTGATAATATCGAAGATTTAGAAGCCATTTTAACCCTTGATGACAGCGTACTTACCGCCTTTAATCAAGCCGAAAATGCAGATACCCAAAAAAACTCACAGCCCGACGCAAGTTCCAACTAACTTTATCCCTTGCGTTGGGTAAAACGCTATCAGAAATCGAAGCAATGCCTGAAAGCCACTTGCAAGAATATGAACAATTCTACCAAGAACAACCGTTCGGCTTGTGGCGTGAAGATTACCGCACTGCACAAATTGCCTATCTTTTAGCGGCGATTAACAGCGATCCGAAAAAAGACAGCCCAAAACTTACCGAGTTTATGCCGTTTTTTGCGGAACGAAGTGCAGTGGAAAATAGCCAAGATTTTGATGATGGTAGCGAGATGTTTTTGGCACAGAGGTAGATTATGCTACCTCTATGTGATCTCTATCACTTTAAAACGGCTTTGATTTTGCTATGATTAACACCTATTTTTTAGCTTAGGAGTTAATATGAGCCAGAATTTATTTAAAGATCGCGTTTTATCACATATACAACACGTCATTAATGTTGGAATACATTGCACAACAGAAGAAACAACAAAGCAGGCATTAATATTACCTTTATTAGATATATTAGGATTTAGCCCATATGATCCAACTAGAGTTAGAGCTGAATACACTGCTGATTTTGTTGGGGCAAAAAATGGTGAAAGAGTGGACTACGCATTATTCTGCCACGATGTCCCGGTGATGTTTATTGAGGCAAAATCGTACAATGAGAATTTGACGAATCACGTTCCACAGTTATCAAGATATTTTAATGCAACGCCTGAGGTTACTGTAGCAGCCGTTACAAATGGGAGAGAATGGCGTTTCTTTACTGATCTAAAAGAAAAAAACATAATGGACGATACGCCGTTTTTACGGATCAATTTTGAGAATGTGGATGATTCCAAAATAACTCAATTAAGCCAGTTCTGTCACGATAGATTTCAGCCAGAAGCCTTGAGAACACTAGCAGAAGAAAGTGTTTATCTTTCGGCTTTTACGAAAACAATTACAGAAAGCTTAAAAGATGTTGATAGTGAATTTGTTCGTTATGTTGCCAGCCGTTCAAATATTGGCAGACAACTGAATCAGAGATTTCTTGATTCTATTACGTCAATTGTTAAGCAGGCAGTAGAAAAATCAGTAAGTGCGATGGTCGTATCAGGTTTATCAAGACGAAACCAGCCTTTGGAAGAAGCCGTAGAGCCGGAACAAGAAATTGATGAAAAAGCACCACTAATTGATCCGGAGAACAGTAAAATTGTAACAACATATACAGAACGTTTGCTGTTTGATTATGTTGTTTTAATTTTAGGCGAAGATGCAGAAATTGATGCCAAAGATACTGAATCATATTTTACGGTATTGTATAAGGGAAAAACAAACAGATGGATCTTACGTTACTTCGATAATAAACAACGACCAAGTATTACGGTTCCTTTGGAGCTCGCCGAGATCCATAAAGCTGAGATTCAGCGAGCAGGATTAGAAATTAGTGGATCTAACATTATCATTGATAGACCTGAGAATATATTAAGAATTAGCGGTTTAATCAAAGATTGTTTGGAATATTGTCAAGATGACAATAATTTTTCTAGGAAAAAATAGAAAAAAGTATAGGCCCTATTGCAATAAATAGGGCTTTATTTTATATTATCCACATAGGCGTCGAAACCTGCAACCAAAGGCGGTAATCCGCACCCGATAGCATAGCGGTTTTTTTTTATGCGTAAAATTTGTGTTTCTCCTTTTTTCTCATAACGAATTGAACGCACATATCACTCTATGCCGAGAGGGCGGAGAATAAAACACCCGAAAGGGGAATAATCCCGACCGTTCCTTTGGCGGTTTTCGAACCTCTTGGCAACCCTATAACAGGGTTAATCTTAAACTTCGAAAAACTTTCAAAGGAGTTCTTATATGAACACTCAACTTCAAACAATTCAATTCCATAATCAATCTTTAGTTACTTTTGAACAAAATGGCACACACTATACAGCAATGAAACCGATCTGTGAGAACATAGGTTTAGATTGGACTGCTCAGGCTCAAAGATTGAAAAGAGATGAAATACTAAATTCAACTATGGTTATCATAACCATAGTTGCTGAAGACGGCAAAAAGCGTGAAATGCTCTGCCTCCCAATCCAATACCTCAACGGCTGGCTATTTGGCATTGATGTAAAACGGGTGAAACCTGAAATCCGAGAAACATTGATCACCTACAAAAGAGAATGTTATCAAGCGTTGTTTGATTATTGGAATAAACCAAAACAACAACCTTTACCTCTTGCCGAAGTGGAAGCCGATGAAGAAGCAATCCGCATTATTGCCAACCTGTACCACTCACTTAATGGTGCGTATGAAATGGGCGAAAAAATACGCAAGGAATACCCACATCTTGGCAGAGATATAGACAAATTTATCGGAGGGCATTACCTCTATAACCTCAATATGCCAACCGAAAACGCTTTAACCAAAGCGAGAAAATATGTTCAAGCCAAAAGCGAACGCATTATGTTCATCAAAGGAATGCTAAGCCTGCTTGACGAACAACCACAGCCGAAGAGATTAAACAACTTCTAAAAATTCAATAAAAACCGACCGCACTTTAGTTTAAGTGCGGTTACAGGAGAACCAAATGAAACGAAATTGGGAGCTTATCCGCAAAATTTTGTTCAAACTTGAGCAAAAGGTTGATGATACGCCGTTGGATAGTGAGAGTATAAAAGGCTTTCCGCCTGATGTAGTGGCATATCATTATCAACTGTTGGCACAGGCTGAACTGATTTGCATTGAAGATAATTCTACAATGGGCGATGCGGATTTTGTGGCGATAAATTTAACGTGGCAAGGACACGAATTTCTTGACAAAATCCGAAGCGATACCGCGTGGAATAAAATTAAACAAATCATTAAAACTAAAGGGATTGATTTATCTTTTGAGGCAATCAAATTAGCGGGGAAAAGTTTATTGATTTCTTTATTGAAATAGCTTGACTGCCCGTGGGGATTTGGTAGATTGAGTTTGCACCTATAAATTTTGGAGGTAAGCGATGAGTGAATTTAGTACTGTTTTTATATTAGCAATGATAGGTTTTAAGCGAATATTTGCGTTTATTCTGCTGGCTGTTGTTGGTTTCGTTTATGTCCATTATGGTGTAAAATTGATCGACTTAATCCCATTAAGTGATGAATATTATCGTGGTCTGCTATATGCGCTAATTTTACCGAGTATTCCCTTAATATTATGTATTATTTGGATTATTAAGATTTTACGTGATCCAACACTAACCAAAGAAGAAAAAATAAATCGATTATTTGGTCGATATTGAATAATCCGTTGATTGACATAAGCTCGCTATTTAGTGGGCTTTTTTTATGGGAGGAATTGACGTCCTTAGGTAAGTTCAACATTAATTTAAATTTGGAAACAGCTGAATTTCAGCAGGGATTAGATAAATCTACTAATCAAACAAGAAAATTTATATATAACCCTTGAGTTATGATAGTGTGCTATGTTATGCTTGTAATATAAATTAAAGGTTATGAATATTTTTATGTTTGAGTTACTTTTTCACCCTGAAGCGATGGAGGAGATTAAAGCGTTATCGCCAATAATGCAGGCTAAGGCGTTGAATGCACTTGATAAACTTGAGGAAAAAGGAAATCAATTGCGTTATCCGCATACTCGCATAATTAAAGATGGTTTATTTGAGTTGCGAGCAGGAAGTAAAGATATATCAAGGACATTTTTCGCTTTTGCTGTGGGGAAGAAAATTTATATTTTGCGTACTTTTGTGAAAAAATCACAAAAAACACCAGCAGCAGAGATTGAACTCGCTTTTAAACGATTGGGAGAAATGACAGATGAAAGTACAAGCCGTTAGTTATAAAACTGTAAAAGAGACTTTGTTAAAAAACAAAGAAACCAAGGCACTTTATATTCAAGAGAAACGTATTGAAGAGTTACAAGCTTTACTTGTAGAGTTACGACAAAAAGCTGGGTTGACTGTATCAGAAGTTGCAATGAGAATGGGGGTAAGCCAGCCAGCAGTCAGTAAATTAGAGAAAAATGCTAGCCGTGCGTCTTTTATAACATTGCAACGTTATGCGAACGCTTGTGGAGCTGAGTTGCATGTTGGGGTAGGTAGATAAGATAAGCATTTTCTTTGCTGAAATAGATTGATATGGTGTTTCAGGATTATTCAAGATCTACATTTATCCCGTGAGGAGAAATGGAATAAATTATTTGGTAGATAAACTGATTACTGCTAAATTTAATAAAGATAGGGTGGAAATATGATTGATTTCGTTAAATTTTGTGCCAAAATTTTCTTTTTGATAGTTGGTATATTTTGGATCATATTTTTATTTTTTGCTGTTGACTTTATTTATATCCTTATCTTTCTTGGCATATTTTTTACGATTTTTTTAGTGCGTTTAGTGATGATGTTTATTGAGGTAGATAAACGTTACAAGAACTTGGAAAAACAGAGAAAAGCAAAGAAACCTGTAAAATATATTATTATTAAATAAGGCTTTTGATTGTATAGATTGTATAAGAACCCGCTTAATGCGGGTTTTTTATTGGGGGCATTATGTCATTAGGTAAGTTAAATATTAATTTGAGTTTAGAAACAGCTGAGTTTCAACAAGGGCTGGATAAATCTTCTCACCAAACAAGAAAATTTATCAAATTATTTGAAACAGATTTAGATAGAGCTAAAAATAGTGCTAAACAATTCTCTGAACGTACAGCAAAATATTTAAATAATATAGAGCGAGCAGCAATTTCCATTAATAAGACAACAAGTCGACATTTTTTGGCTAGCATTAGCAGTTTTGCAGCAAGTTATTTATCTTCTGCAGCTTCCAAAACATTACAGTACGCTGATAGCTACACTGAACTACAAAACCGTATGCGGTTAGTCACAGAAAGCACTGTTCAAATGGTAGCGGTGACAGAGTCTGTTTTCGATATTGCCCTAAAAACTAATCAAAGCCTAAATGCCACCTCTGAAGTTTATCAACGATTTGCTAAAAATGCTAAGCAACTTGGCTTATCACAAGCAGAGGTTGCATCACTCACAGAAACAGTCTCTAAAGCCGTAGCAATGTCAGGTGCGAGTGCAGCATCTGCTGAAGCTGCACTAATGCAGTTTGGGCAGGCAATGGCAAGTGGTGAATTGCGTGGAGATGAACTCAATTCCGTAATGGAACAAACGCCGGGGCTTGCTGACGCAATTGCAAAAGGCTTAGGGATTACTACTGCAGAATTGAAAGCAATGGGAAAAGCTGGAGAGTTGGCGATTCCAAAAGTGATTGAAGCATTAAAAAAAGCGAAAGATTCTGTAGATAGTGATTTTGAGAAGCGTGTTATTACAGTTTCTCAGGCATTCACAAATTTAGAAACTAATATGGTAAAAACCATTGGTGAGTTAGACAAAGCGAATGGTATTACAAGTGTTTTTGCTGAAGGTATCAATTTTGCCGCAAATAACCTTGAGATGTTGATAAAGTTAACTGGTGTTTTAGTGGCAGCGGGTGGAGTGGCTTATATTGGACGATATGCCAATGGAATGTTATTAAGTGCCTATAATACGGCTAAAAATACGAAAGAACATTATAGTTCGGTAAAAGCGACATATGACAGCATTAGAGCGAAACGCTTAGAAATGCAAACGACACAAGCGGTATTAGCAGAACAGTATAAAGTGGCTCAAAGTGAACGTACGCAATTTGCTTTGCGTGAGCAGATGAAAGTTCAATCACAACAAATTATTGCGTTAGCGAAGCAAGAAGCACAAGCAAAACGTGAGCTATCAGTAGCAAACGGTTTAGCTTCTAAAGCAAGCGGAATATTGAAAGGAGCGTTAGGTTTACTTGGGGGACCAACTGGAGCGGCAATGCTTGCTGGAAGTGCATTATTTTATTTTTCAATGCAAGCAAAAGAGGCTCAACAGAAAGCACTTGATACAGCAAGTGCAAATGAACGTTTAAAAGAGAGCTATGAGGGGTTAAGTGCTAGTGCTCTTTCATCGACAATCGCTAAACAAATGGAAGAGCTTGAAAACTATAAAAAACAGATCATCAGTTTAGAAGCGGAAATTTCAGAAATTCAAACCACTCATTGGCAATTTGGTTTAGAGTTATCAGAAAAAAGCAAAAAAGATATAGAATTACTGAAAGATAAATTGCAGCAAATTAAAGAAAATCAGGATATTGATTTTTCCGTATTGAAAAAACAAATTACCCAGCTTGGCATTGTATTTATGCAAAATGGGAAAAGTACAGAGGATTTTGCAAGAAAATTAAAGCTGTTGGGTGTTGATAGTAAATTAATTGATGAAGTATTGGCAGAATTACCAGCTAAGCTCAATGATACAAGACAAGAAACACAGAGAGCTGCTCAAGCGGTGTTAGACCTTAAAAAAGCTCAAGAGGAACTCACAAAAAAATCTGATGACTTAAGGACTAAATTAGAAGTTCTAGAATTAAAAAATAAAGGTCACGCTAAAGCGTCATTTGTGTTAGCTGGGCTTTATGAGGTGTTGGGAGTTAAAGGAGCAGAGTATTCTAAGGTTTTAAATGCAATTGCTAATGGTGATGTTGCCGCAGCTGAAAGTGCCGCTAAAGCGATAAATTTATCCGCAGAACAACTTAAAACAATGCTCAGTATGGGGTCGGATATTGGAAAGTTATTTGAAACCGACCAACAAACCCAGTCTATAGAGAAAGAATTAAAAGTAAAAACTAAAAGTAGTGGTCCTGATTACAAGAAACAATACACCGACCAGTTAACGGATATGCAAAACCGTATTGCACAGCTAAGAGCTGATACTGAGGATATTAAGCTGTTCGGTGAACCTAGTCAGTACCAAGAGTTTAATAAGCTACAACAAGACATCACCGCCAATGCAGAAAAATATGCAGCCTACGGTGTGGAAGGTGTAGCGAAACTGAAAGAAATGGCACATCAAATTGATAGCGAAACGCAGAAAAAAGCGATTGCTCAGTTCGGTATCAATAACAACAAACAGCTTGATGCAATGGAGTTTGAATTAAGTCTGTTGGGAAAAACACGTAAAGAGCAGGATTTAATTCAGTATAACCATCAATTAGATCTGGAAGCCGCACGCCTTAAAATCGGGATGTCAAAAGAGAATGCTGCACAATTAGATGTGGAAATTATCAAGCTAAAAGAGCGTAGAGCTGAAATTGAAAGACAAAAAGAATTAGCACAGTCTAATCCATTACTAGGTTTGCAAGATGGTTTAAATCAATTTGGTGATGCGGCTAATAATGTCATGGGGAATGTCTCTCAAATTACACAAAATGCACTTGGTGGAATGTCTGATGCGTTAACAGATTTTGTATTGACAGGGAAAGCAAATTTTAATGATTTAGCACAGTCGATCATCAAAGATATTAGCGCAATGATTATGAAAATGATGGTGTTCAAGGCGCTTGAGTCCGCTTTTGGTGGCACGTCTTTTGGGAAATTGTTGGGCTTTTCCCAAGGGGGTTTAGTCGGTTTTGATAACGGTGGCTTCACCGGTTTAGGCGGTAAATACACCCCTGCCGGTATCGTCCACAAAGGCGAATATGTTATTACCAAAGAAGCTACATCAAGACTCGGTATAGATTATCTTGATTTCTTAAACTACGGTACTAGACGTGGTTTTGCCAATGGTGGCGGTGTTGCTGTGCCGAAAGTGCCAATGGTGAAATCAAAAACACAAAATGCCAATGTCAGTATTAAGGTAATCAACAACGGTGAGCCAGTAGATGCCAAAGTAACACAAAAACAGCAAGGCGATCAGCTGCAGGTGACGGTGGAGTTAATGCGGAAAATTGCTAAACAGGAAGCAAACAATATGTTACAAACTAATTTTAGAGCCGGAGGAGCTTTTGCTTAATGGAAACTTTTAAATGGTGCGTGCGACCAAAACTCACGATTGAAAATGAACCGCGTCGTATAGTGGTGCAATTTGGTGACGGCTATGCACAACGCGCTAGAGCTGGTATTAACACTTTGCTGCGACGTTATCCAGTAACAGTGAAAGTGAAAAACAGGGAGCGTTTGGCAGTGGATACATTCTTGGCTCAACACGGTGGCGTTGAGCCTTTTTATTTTAATGACCCGTTCACCCATAATCGTAAAAAAGTGGTATGTGGTAAATGGAACGTTACAATGAATCAAACCTATAGTGAATTTAGTTGTGAATTTGAGGAAGTGCCATAATGCCACACAATATTAGTCACGAATTTAAGCTAGAATTAAGCAAAATTGAACAGAACGCTTTGATTGAGTTGTATGAAGTGGATATGACAATGTTACAAAACAAGCAAGGTGATCAGGGAGAAATTTACCGTTTCTATGCTGGCACAAATGAACGTTATCAAGATATTGTGTGGCAAGGGCAGACATATAAAGCCTATCCAATCAAAGCTGGCGGATTTGAGTTGAACGGTAACGGACCTAGCAATCGTCCTACCTTAACTGTTTCTAATCTGTTGGGGTTAATTACCGGCATTGCTGTGGATTTCAATGAAGCCGTGGGAGCAGTTGTTCGTCGGCGACGGGTTTATATGCACTATCTAGATGCGGTTAATTTCAAAGAGGGTAATTTACACGCTGATCCGACACAGGAGCTAGTTAGTCTTTACATTATAGAACAGTTAAGCAGTTTAAAACAGGATATTGCTACTTTTACATTAGCATTACCAACTGAAACTGATAATGCTTTTTTACCCGCAAGAATGGTGATGGCAGATACGTGTGCTTGGATTTATCGATCTGCGGAATGTGGTTATACAGGCGGTTCAGTAGCGGATGAAAAAGATATGCCGACCAGTGATCCGAAAAAAGACAAATGTAGTCGATGCTTGACAGGGTGTAAGTTGCGTAATAACACCATCAATTTCGGTGGTTTTCCTTCAGTGAATAAAATAGGGTAAGTATATGACGTTAGAACAAGATATTATTAAGCACGCAAAGCAACAACAACCGCACGAAATGTGCGGTTTTGTTGTTTTTAAAGGACGTAAAAAAGTTTTTTTACCGAGTGTGAATATCGCAGATGACCCCGAAAATTATTTTGAGATTTCGTCTGATGATTATCTAGAGGCTAATCAATATGACGGCATTGTCGCAATTGTTCACTCTCACCCGAATGGCAAGCCAATTTTATCAACAGCAGATAGGCAAATGCAGCTGCAATCCGGTTTGGATTGGTGGTTGGTTTGTGATGATAACGTGCATAAATTTCGTTATATCAAGCCATTGTTAGGGCGTGAATTTGTTCACGGGGAAAGTGATTGCTATAGCCTGTTTCGTGATGCCTATATGTTATCTGGTGTGGATTTTCCCGATTTTAAACGTGCTGATGAGTGGTGGAATGAAGGGGCTAATTTGTATCTAGATAATATGGAAAAACACGGTTTTGAACAGGTGGATGTAGTACAACGTGGCGATGTTATTTTAATACAAGTAGGGGCTGACGTACCTAATCACGCTGCAATCTATTTAGGGGATAACTGGGTATTGCATCACTCTCCTAAGCGATTATCAAAACGAGATTTATATGACGGTTATTGGTTGAAACACACGCATAGTATTTGGAGATACCAACAATGGCAACAATTAAACTTTACGGCAATCTTAAACGATTTGGCACTGCCTTTGATTTAGCGGTGGATGATACGGCGGAAGCGATTCGTGCTTTATGCTGTCAATTGGTCGGCTTTCGACAAGCCTTACAGCAAGGTTATTACAAAGTGCGGATTGACGAACATCTCGTTACTGCCACATCACTGGAGAAAGATATTCTCTACAAATTAAACGATAACGCCGTGGTGCATCTCACGCCGGTGATTAAAGGGGCAAAAAATGGCGGTATTTTTAATATTGTGGTAGGTGCGGTGTTAATTGCCGCCTCTTGGTATGCCGGTGGAGCAGCAGGTTGGGCGTATCTTGGTGCGGCAGGGTACACTGGTGCAACAATGGCATTTATGGCTGGAGCCTCAATGATTCTAAGTGGGGTAACTCAACTTTTATCACCACAACCCAAAATGGGAAGTGTAGGCACGGAGCAGGAGAAAAAACAATCTACATCGTTTAGTAACCTTGGTAACTTGTCGGCACAAGGACGCCCCGTTCCGTTGGCTTACGGTGAGATTATGGTTGGGTCACTCATCATTTCACAAGGTGTTGAGACTTACAACGTTGATGAAGAGATGAAGAAAAAAACTGAACCGAAGAAAGGCTTGTTTAGAAAAGGATAAATAATATGGGTAAAGGTGGTGGTGGCGGACATACGCCGTATGAAGCACCCGAAAGTGGTCGCTCAAAGCAACGTATTAAAATTGTAGAAGTGATTTCCGAAGGGGAAATTCAAGGTTTAAAAGCAGGCGTGAAATCCGTCTATTTGGATAAAACTCCAATTCAAAATGCCGATGGAAGCTATAATTTCCGTAATATGGAATTGCAAGGAACAATTGGTTCGCAAGATCAGGATATTATGCAAGGTTTTAACACCTCGGAGCGTGAGATTGGGGTTGGTACGGAGGTGAAAAAAAACACGGCACTGACACGCACCGTAACGGATGAGAAAGTTACTCGATTACGTTTAACACTTGGTGTGCGTAGTCTGTTCCAGCAAAAAGATAACGGTGATACGGTGGGTGCGAGTGTGGATTTGTTGGTTACTGTAGGCGAGCAACAATATCCAATCCATTTCAATGGAAAATATAGTAGTCAGTATTTGCGACAAATGGTGATCGATCATCTTCCAGCAGTACCATTTCAAATTAAAGTAGAGCGATTAACTGCAGACAGTAAACAACAACGTGTACAAAATGCGACAGTTTGGTCAAGTTACACTGAAATTATTGATACGGAATTTGCTTATCCTAACACTGCGTTAGCAGGTGTGATGTTTGATTCTGAATATTTTTCTAATATTCCTCAACGTAATTATTTAATACAAGGCATTAAAGTAAAAGTACCGACGAATTATGACCCTAACACACGAATTTACAGTGGTTTGTGGGATGGACGGTTTAAAGTTGCTTGGACTAATAATCCGGCGTGGGTTTTTTACGATTTACTGACTAACAAACGATATGGAATGGGGCAGCGTTTAGGCGATTTTAACGTGGATAAATGGGCGTTGTATGCGATTGCACAATATTGCGATGTGTTGGTGCCGGACGGCTTTGGCGGCACAGAGCCACGAATGACCTGCAACTGTTGGCTGACAGAACAGCGACAAGCCTATGACTTAATCAACGACTTAGCCTCTATCTTTCGTGCAATGCCGGTGTGGAATGGGCAACAGCTCACTGCCATTCAGGATAGACCGAGTGATCCAGTGTGGACTTATACCAATGCCAATGTGGTCAACGGCGAATTTGAGCGCAGCTATTCTGCCTTAAAAGCACGGCATAACATTATCCACGTGGAATATCTCGATAAAAACGATTTTTATGAGAAGAAAATAGAGTATGTATCGGATGATGGCGCAGTAAAACGTTACGGGGCTAACGTAAAAAAAGTGACGGCGTTTGGTTGTACTAGCCGTGGACAGGCTTACCGCTTAGGGCGTTGGATTTTAGAAACCGAGAAATTAGAAAAAGAGACTATTACCTTTTCAGTTGGACGTGAGGGGTTAATGCATTTGCCAGGTGATATTATCCGTGTTGCTGATAATCATTATGCAGGCACGGCAATTGGTGGGCGAGTGTTGACTGTGAAAGGGCGAGAAGTAACGTTAGATCGAGAAATTGAATTAAATGGTGCAAGTTATTTCAGTTATATCAATGCTGAAGCTAAACAGCAAACCATTAAGATTCACGCCGTCAAAGGGCAAGTTGTCACCTTAGACAGCGTGCCAACTGGTTTGACCGAATTTGGTGTGTGGTCGTTGGCGACCTCTGCGGTGCGTAGTGGTTTATATCGAGCAGTGTCGATCAGTGAAAACGAAAACGGCAGCTACACCATTACTGCCTTGCAACACGAACCCCAAAAAGAGGCGATTGTTGATAACGGTGCGCATTTTGAAGCGGTGTCGAAAACATTATATTCCGCGCCGCAACTCACCGATGTGGTGATTAACACTGCTAGTGGCACAGGCGCGGTGATCAATGCGGAAGTGACCGCCGGCAATGCGATCATTACACGTTATGATATTTTGATTTATCAAGGCGAAAAGCTGTATCAAAGTTATATCGGGCAAAAAACGGCAGAATTGAAATTAGAGAATCTGCCGAATGGCAATTATAGCGTGGTTATCATTGCCAAAGATGATAAAGGTCGAGTATTAAGTGAAAAGACAAAAACCTTTACCATTGACCGGCCACCGATTCCGACCGGTGTTATGGTCAGTGGCGGCATTGAAAACATTCTGATTGAGTGGGATTATGTGGATGAGTTCACGCAAACAGAAATTTATTTTGCGACCGAAGACGACTGGATGGCGGCAAAACGCTTAGTGAAAGTGAGTGACAACCGAATGTATGCGCACACCGTTGCACCGAACAGTGTCTACTATTATTGGCTGTGTCATACACGTGGACAAAATGTGGGGCCGCTGTACCAAATGCAAGGCTTGCGCGGCGAAACCAGTGCCGACATTGAAAAAGCCTTGAACGAATTGCAACAGGAGCTAAGCGAAAACGTTGTCAATGAGGTGATCGACACCGGCTTTGCCGCACGAGGTTTGGAAGCGGTGAAAGTGGTGGAAACGCTCGGCAATGTGGCGCAGTTTCAACAGGTTAACCTGATCTACAATTTAGCGGATAAACGTTTTTACACTTGGAATGGGCAGTGTTACGCCACGATGGAGATTGACAACATCACGCCGGATCAAATCAATGGCGTTATTCCGGCGGAGAAACTCGCACGCATTCCTACACAACAATTAAGCGGCACCCTCAGTGCTAGCCAAATCGCTAGCAACAGCATTGGCACCAACCATCTACAGGCGGCAGCAGTCGGCACACAGCAATTAAGAGCGAATGCCATTACTGCAGATAAACTGGCAGCCAACAGCGTGACCACCGGCAGCATTCAAGCTGGTGCGATTCGTGGAACACACATTGCCGCCGGCGAATTGACAGCGGACAAATTGGCGATTGGCTTAGGCGGCAATCTGCTCTATAACCCGATTTTTGCCAACAATGCGGACGGGTGGACTTTATATCAAGATACAAGCGTTATACAAGCTAATTCAGGACTTAATATAAATAATAATTCTAGTGGAAATTGGCAAGGGAAAGAGTATTTAGAAGGAGAGAACCAGTATCGTTGGCAACCGGAAATGGTGAGTTCAACTTCAGCCGCAGGGCGATTTGGCGGTATTTATCAAGATATTAAGCTAGTCGCAGGAAATTGGTATCTACTCTCAGGTTATGTCGCAGCACATCGTGGCGGAGTGGGGGTAAATATTGAGTTACGAGATGGTTTAGTGATTTCTAATATCAGTCGCAATTATAGTGAAACTGGTGTGGGTGATACCTCAAATGCTAGCTATACCAATGGTTTAAAAGACACTACTCGCATTTGGATTAAATTCAAAGTAACGGCAACAGGAACGGCACGTTGTATCTTCAATCAATTTAAAAAAGCGAATGTCAGTAATACATTTACTGTGCTGCGTCGTCCAATGCTTGAAGAATGTACACAATATACTAGAGAACCAAGCCCGTGGTGTCCAACTGGTGTTACGGTGATTCACGGCGGTTCGATTAAAACTGGCACAGTGATTGCTGAAAAACTTGCTGCTAATTCTGTTACCGCAGAGAAAATTGCAGCAGGGGCGATAAATGCCAGCAAGATTGCAACAAATGCGATCACTTCAACACATATAGCTACCCGTTCATTGTCTGCCGATAAGTTAAATGTTTCTAATTTATCAGCGATTAGTGCGAATTTGGGTAAGGTTACGGCAGGTACGATTACTGGTACTCGTATTGAGGGAAACACCATTCAAGGCGGTACTATCAATGGTTCGACCATAAACGGCACCACCATTAATGGCGGCACAATTCGTGGGGCAAGGTTTGAGGGGGCGACGGGAAAATTTACCGGGCAGCTTGAAGTGACAGAATTGATAGGTTGGGGAATTTATGAAAGATTTGAACATAAAATAAAGACGAAAAGAAACAATCAAAAGACAATGAATATTTACATTGAACCGGCTAAAGCCGATAGATTGATTAGTATACGTTCCAATTTTATGGAAGACACCGTTAAAGAGGCGAGATTAAATGGCGAAGCAGTCTTTAATAAAAACTTGGCTAAAGGCGAGGTGATTTGGTTCAATGGGACGTTTCTTGGTTATAACCTGAATATCAGCAGCTATTTACTGCGAAAAAATATAAGAGGGCATTTAGCCTTTACTTATTGTTCAAGGCTTAATGATGAAACTGTCACGATAACCATTGAGGCGATGATTACCGGAACGGCTAAAACGATACATCTATAAGTATAAGGCTTTATTGCTGACGGAGGAAGACATCGGCAAAACATCGAATACGACTACACATATTACTTTTTTGTTACTGACGGTTGGTAAACGAGAATTATCACAAGTCTATGAAACTGCATTAAATAGGGTTTAATCCCTTTTCCACTTATCACATTTTAGCCTATCGCCGTAATAATGTTGTACACTAAAACCCAACATTATCACGGTGAAATTATATTTCATTCAAAAAAAGGAAATCACAATGACAACATTTAATAAAATCTTAAAACCCGTTTATTCAGCTATCGCCAACTATGCCACCTCAGATGATGGCGCCATTAATGCCAAATATGTGCTGGGCTTCGGCGAAGATAGTGAAGGAGAACTCATCGACTTTGTGCCGATGATTAGCGAATATAAATATATCGATCCGGAGGAAGCAAAAATGCTGACGGAAAAACCACTTACGGAGGAAGACATTGGCAAAACACCGAACGAAATTATGCTTGTTCGCATTTATCAGCATTTAAAATCTACCAATCAGATTGTGGCATAGATTGTGGAAAATCAAATTAAAGCAAAACCCAGTCATTAGGCTGGGTTTTTTATTAGGAGAACTTATGGATATTAAAGATCTTAAAATTTATCGAGGTGATGACACGATTTTCACTGTACGAATTGAAGCCTTACCTAATTTTAGTTTGCAAGAGGCTGAATTAAAAATGACGCTGAAAAGTAACGTCGGAAATGAAACGCTGACATTATCCAATGAATCAGGTTCAATTTTGGTGCTTGATGATTTTACAATGCAACTGATATTCAGCCATAACTTAACAAAAAATGTTAAAGCGGTACGTTGGCGTTATGACTGTCAGATGCGAAAAGCAGGGTGTGTGCGAACCTTATTTGCAGGCAAAATAACCATTGAACCTGATATTACGGAATAACTTTTTAAAGAAACTATTTTAACGATTCAGGAGATTTAAATGAGTAAATTGAATTTAGAAATCAGTAAAAACGAGATTGAATTACAAGTCAGTATTTTACCTGGTGAAATTTTTCGTGGAGAGAAAGGAGAACAGGGTGAAAGAGGAGAGACAGGTGAAAGAGGTATGAACGGGAAGTCAGCCTATGAAATTTGGCTGGAAGCTGGACATAGTGGCACAATAGAAGATTTTTTGAACTTCATTAGAGGTGATAAAGGAGAAAAAGGTGAAGATGCTTTAGATTTTTTCTCTGTGTTAACACCGGAAAACCTTAATGTCTTTTATCAACAAGCTAGAGAAAAAAATTATCGTTTAGATACAAGTGAATTGGATAAGTTGATTAAACGCCATTTTCTAATGTATGTAATCAAGCAGAGCGGAACACCATTTCCGGAATACTTCATTACACCGGGTTATAATCCGCAACTGACGATGTTAGAGAATGATAATCCTGTAGAAACGATAAGATACAGCGCCAATTACCGAATCAAACTTACTGGGCTAAGCGTTGATACAGCCTATCAAATTAATCAAAATCCTAAAATTTTAGTTTCATCTAGTGTTACAGAAATCACTTTAGCTGCGGATAATCAGCAGTTTAATATTGGAGAAAATGAGATACGTTTCTATCTAGAAAATGGTGCATTTTTCACAAAATACCGCTTTTTTATTGAACCTATTGATTGTGATGTCCAAAATAAAGAGCGTTTTGCCGTAATCAATGCCGCCACTGCCTCAGAATTTATGAAACAACTTAAGTTATTGCCATCTACAAAAAATGAAATCTACGCACCTAATTTAACAGAAATGGAACGAGTCAAAGTGGTAAATTATTACGCTCAAGAAATTGATGAGAATATCAACCATTATAGAATTTATGAGTGTGAAGGTGGGAGAAATATCGAAGATGAACGACTTGATGTCATTTATGACAAGCTTGATCAGGGCATTAAGTTAAGTTACACGCTATATCCAACTTATGGCATAACTATTAAACCTAGCCCAAGTGATGTTGGTATTGATGATAAGCGTGCTGTAGAATTACTTACTTCTTACGCTCAATCAAACCCGGAAGATCAATTATTAAAACGAGGTTGGAAAGTAGCGACATTGACATATAGCGATGATTTCGTTAGTGAGGGAGGTAGAGATAATCGTGATACCTACTTAGAGGCAGATTCTTTGATACCATCTTCCGAAGGGGTATTATGGCCACATCATCAAAAAACTTTTGAATTCACAGGAAAAGGTGGTTATCCAATTGAGATTGGATAAAACCTTTAAAGGACTTTAAAAGTAATTTCCCTATTAATTGTGAAATACTAAATTACAAGGAAGCAGTGCTGAAGTAGAGCAGCAGTTATTGGGATAATTTACATAGCATAATTGCGCTATGTAATCGGAATAAAAAATAAACCCCGATTGCGACCAACAATCGGGGTTTTCTTTACCCCTTATCCAAGTTTAGCAAACTAAGGAGCAATTTTGATTAAGTATACACCAAAACATCAAGTAAAGGTAGGTGGAAATATGAGTAAAGAAGGCGCAGATAAAGTTGGAAAAATGTTAGCCACTGCAGCAATAATTTTTGCATTAGGCTTTGCTATTTGTGCTATATGTATTGGGATTAGCTATCTTATACGATAATTAGATAAAGTGTAATAAATCAGCCCTGTATTTTGATATTAAAGTATCTTGCGGATCATCTGCGGATCATTTTAGGTTGTATTACAGTGATATAAAAATGACGCTTATATTCATAAATCATTGTTTTTATTATTATAGTTGTATCACTGTTATATCAAATTTGGTGGAGCTGGGGGGATGCCAACCTCCGCTGACAAAACTATTATAGTTCACTTAATTTTTTCTAACAAACGTTCATAAGGTGTTTTTCCTCCGATGGCTGAATGCGGTCTAGCATAATTATAAAATGCTTCCCATTCAGCAAGTTTTTGGTTTTGTGACTTTTTTGTGACTACTTTCGTACAAAAACAATGAAAATAAGATAAAACATACAGTATTTTTTGGAGTGGGTCGCTCTGTAAGTCATTGTTTATATTGGTAATTTTATTTGAAAGATTTTGCAATTAACGCACTTCTAAGCCGTAGGTCATTGGTTCGAATCCAATAGGGCGTGCCATTATCCAAAGTAAATCAATTATTGTTTCAGTGTGCAGAGTTAAAAGTTGATTATATTTACTGGCAT
>NZ_JPXY01000027.1:0-20448 GCF_000771895.1 Gallibacterium genomosp. 2 | reverse complement strand
TGGGCGAGTTATCGTCCACGCGTAATAAAATGTCAGGGCAGGACATGCCCGTAGAGCTTGTGAAGTGAATCGCATTAGCGGTCAGCAGCAAGAACCCACCGAGAGTAGCCTATTGTTTTAAATGGGCACTGGTAGGAATCCCCGTCCTTTAGGGCGGGGAGGATGTCAACTTAATCTTAATTCAGTTGTTTAATTTGTATCGGGTTATCATACAAATTCACACCACCTTTAACGCCAAAATCAAGAGTTGTAACATTATATGCAATAGAAATATCTTCTTGTTCGAAACGTTTTTTAATCGCCATTATCATTTGATGAATACATTCTAAATACTGATCGTGGTCAATAAATTCAACCCACACTCGTAATTCAAAATTATAGGTAGAAGCGCCTATTTCAGTAAAAAAGAAATGAGGCTGATTTTCCTCATCCAATAATAATCCCGACAATTTCCCAATTTCATCTAATGCAACCGCTTTAACTTTTTGTAAATCATCACCATAAGATACTCCGGTAGAAACCACCGCAACTCTTTTTCCTAATGAAGAATAATTTATTACGTTTTGTGAATAAATTAGTTGATTGGGAATATGCACATGTTGCCCATCTTCGGTTAACACCGTTGTTACAAAAGTCCCTATTTTCTCGACACATCCATATTGACCATTGATATTCACCCAATCATTAACTTTAAACGGCACTAATATGTTCACTAACATACCAGAAAAGAAATTACCAATAGTCTCTTTGGTTGCAAAACCAACAACGATACCGATTACCCCAGCACTTGCTAATATTTGTGTTAAAACGCCTTGTAGCCCTAATAAATGAATTGCAATAAAGTAGCCTATCAGCAAGCATAAAATGCGTAATGTAAACGCAATAACTGAGTTAATGTTATGCACTTGATTAGAAGAATCTTGGTGAAGATGTTTTTTATAAAATTTTTTAATTTGAGCTGAAATAAAGTGAGCTAAAAAAATCACCAATATAGATGCGATGACATTTATCGCATAATCTGAAATTACAGCTAATGTTCGATCAAACCAAGATAACCAATATTCACTCGTTTTCATAGGAATTAATTTTTCCACCACAATAGTCCTCCAATCACAACCACGAAAATCACAAACCAAATCAGTTGTACTTTTGCATTTTGCTTATTCATTGCCTGACGATGTTCAACATCCTGCGATAATCTCTGCTGATAAACGCGCTTTGCAGCTTCATCGTGTAGTGCCGTTTGACAAAACGGACAAAAATCCAACTCTTCATTCACTTTTTTCTCACACTTAGGGCAAGACAACATAGAAAACTCCTCCTCTCAATTTAGAGCCGTTACTATAACAAAATGTATGACAAAACGCTTTAGCACATAAATTAAGATAAAAATATATAAAAATTAATTTTAAGCGCAATTTTTTGATAAAAATAAAACAACAAAGAATAAATTAAGTAAAAAATAATAATTTTTTACTAAAAATACTAGATAAAATCTAATTTGCTGCTATGATATGTAGCCATTAACAACTTATAAAAGATAATAAGAGGATTTTCGTATGTGTGGATTCGTTTTTTCATCTTCAGCACAAACGTCCAAAGCTTTTAAACAAAGCTTTGATCATATTTTTCATCGTGGACCGGATCATCAAGCCGTTATTTATGCGGATGATGCCACTTGGGGCTTCCATCGTTTATCCATTATGGATTTAAGCTCACAAGGCAACCAACCGTTCCAATATGAAGGCATTTCCTTAATCTGTAACGGAGAAATTTATAACTACGAAGAACTAAAATCTTTATTATCAAGTAGTTACAGTTTTCAATCCGGCAGTGACTGCGAAGTGCTTATCCCACTTTATCAACGTGTCGGTGTGGATGTGATGATGAAAATGTTAGATGCGGAATTTGCGTTGGTATTAAAAGACAGCCACACCGGCGATTTAATTGCCGGACGTGATCCCATCGGCATTCGCCCAATGTTTTATGGTTTTGATAAAGAGAGCGGCGGCATCGCATTCTCTTCCGAAGCGAAAGGGCTGATTGGCTGGTGTCGTGATATTCAGCCATTTCCACCGGGTCATTACTATTTAAACGGTGAATTTATTTGCTACAACGATATTGCCGATCCGAAAGTGGTGCGTGATCAAGATCTTGATACCATCACACAAACATTGAGAACAAAACTTGAAACAGCAGTGATTAAGCGTTTGCATTCTGATGCACCGCTCGGATTTTTATTAAGCGGTGGCTTGGATTCCTCTTTAGTATGTGCGATTGCGCAGAAACACTTGGATAAACCAATCAAAACCTTTGCGATTGGAATGGATACTGATCCTATTGATTTAAAATATGCGAAAGAGGTTGCTGATTACCTTGGTACAGAACATACCGAAGTCATTATGAGCAAAGATGAAGTGTTGGATGCGTTGGAAAAAGTGATTTGGCACTTGGAAACTTGGGATATTACGACCATTCGAGCCAGTATTGGAATGTATTTGGTGTGTAAATATATTCACGAAAAAACAGACTTAAAAGTGCTTTTGACTGGTGAAGTGAGTGATGAAATTTTTGGTTATAAATATACTGACTTTGCCCCGAATGCCGCAGAATTTCAAAAGGAAGCACAAAAACGTATTCGTGAATTATATATGTATGATGTACTACGGGCTGATCGCTGTTTAGCTGCTAACTCATTGGAAGCGCGTGTGCCATTTGGTGATATTGATTTTGTTGATTATGCAATGAGCATTAACCCTGAGAAAAAAATGAATGTTTACAACAAAGGGAAATATTTATTACGCAAAGCCTTTGAAGGGACAAACTATCTGCCGGATAACATTTTATATCGAGAAAAAGCGGCATTCAGTGATGCAGTAGGGCATTCGATGGTTGACCACTTAAAAGCGTTTGCTGAAAGCCGATATAGTGATGAAGAATTAATACAGGCAAAACAAAAATATCCATATGGCACACCATTTACCAAAGAATCATTGCTTTATCGTGATATTTTTGAAAAATTCTATCCGGGGCAAAGCCATTGGATTAAAAGTTTCTGGATGCCGAATAAAGAATGGGAAGGGTGCAATGTAAATGACCCTAGTGCACGTGTGCTGAATAACTATGGCGACAGTGGTAAATAACATTATTAAATAAGAATAAATCTGCATTTTTAATCTCAGCTCAAATTGCTCAAGATTAAAGTGCAGATTATTACCATCCTAAAATCATTTTTACATTATTTGCATCAAAATTCATTTTTGATTTAATTCACAGATTCAACTTTTTTGCTTTTTTTCTTTATTTATATTGTTTACGCCCAAATAGAGTAGTGATATTAAATTTTCTGTTTATACAAGCTAACATATTGATTATATTGAGTTTATTTGAAAGGTATTTTTAAATATTTCTATCCTTACGTGTAAATTTACATTTATTGATTAAAATTTACTTGCCCCCCCCCCGAAACTTATGTATACTTTCACGTAAATTAACTTAATCCTGAAGGAGTATTTAAAAAAATGAAAAAATTACTTTTAACAACTTTAATTACCGTTGGTTTGGGCTTATCAGCACAAGGTGCATTTGCGCAGGATTCAACGAATGTAGCTAGTGGTACTGTTAATGTCACTGGAAAAGTACAGGATATGACTTGTACTATTGAAGATGGTGCAGATAAGAACGTAGTATTAGATACTGTTCAAGCAGCAATTTTCACTGGAATAGGCACTACAGCAGCACCAAAGCCATTTAATATTGTGTTAAAAGACTGCGTACGTAAATCAGGCGATCCTATAGCTAAGGTATATGCATATTTTGAGAATGATCCAAGTAAAGTAAATGGGGACGGTTTGTTAATAAACAAAGCTAGTAACTCACCAGCTGGAGGTGTGGCTGTGCAATTGCTCCACGGTGATGGCACAGCAATTAAAGTTACAGATGATGAAGCAACGCAGGCAGGAAATCAAAAAGTTGCTTACACCGTGGGTAACAGTGTTACTTTTAAATATATAGCACGGTACTATGCAACGGCTGCCAGTGTAACTCCTGGACCGGTGCAAGCAAGTGTGAAATACAATCTTGCATACGAATAATCTTTTTCCACTTATCGGGCAGATTTCCTGCCCGATTCTTTACTTATCTATTTTATTGCATTTTATTAATGGTTTTATTGAGAGTTTTATTAGAGGGGCTTATGTTGAGATATTTTTTCACCATCATCATCGCCTTGTGGGCAATGTCTGTTTCAGCAAATGTGGTTATCACCGGCACTCGGGTGATTTATCCTTCTAATCAAAAAACAGTGAGTGTGCAACTTACAAATGCCGGCACAAAACCTTCTTTAGTTCAAGCTTGGATTGACAATGGCGACCCTAAAGCCGCACCGGAAACAATTAAAACCCCATTTGTGATTACACCACCGATTTCTCGTATTGACGGAAATAAAGGGCAAACATTGCGTATTACTTATACTGGCGCATCATTGCCTAATGACCGTGAATCTATTTTCTATTTAAATGTGTTAGATATTCCGCCAAAACCAAAAGACCAAAGTCAAAATTATTTACAAATTGCCTTGCGTAGCCGTATTAAACTCTTTTTCCGCCCTGTGGAATTAACCATTTCACCGAGCGATGCCTATTCACAAGTAAAATGGCGTGGGCAAGGTAAACAATTGCTTGTGGATAATCCAACTCCGTATTACATCACTTACCCTGAAGTGAAAGTTGGTACAGCAGAAACTGTGAGTGCGAATATGATAGCACCATTCTCACAAGCAACTTTTCAATTAAATAAAGCCATTCCAGCAAGTGCAACAACCGTTACTTGGACTGTTATTAACGATTATGGTGCGACCCCGAGTGGAACTAGCACTATGCAACATTAATGATAAATATGATAAAACCAAAATTTTTCAGCAAACCAACAAAATTTAAACTGAGCTATTTATCATTAATTTTGTTAAATAGCTGGTTTAGTTATGCTTACGCGAATGAGTATGTGGAGTTTGACGCTGATTTTTTATTTGGCAGTGAAAGCAAAAAAAATATTGATGTTCAACGCTTTAGTTATGAGAACGCAGTTCCGGCAGGTGAATATATTGCAGATGTTTATTTGAATGAGAAATTGCTTGGACGTATTAACATTCAATATAGCGATGTGCCTGAGCAAAAACGTTCTGTATTATGTGCAACAGAAAATTTGCTTGCCTTGTTAGATTTGAAAAGTGAAGCGTTTGCAGATAAGCCTAAAACAATTAATGGGCATTGTCACTCTTTCTCTGAACTGGTGCCTGAAGCTACAGTGAACTTTGATATGGGGCAATTGCGATTAGATGTCAATATTGCTCAAGCATTAATCACTCAACGTCCGCAAGGCTATATTTCACCAGCACAATGGCAAGATGGCACGCCCGTTGCTTTTGTGCGTTATGATGCTACACATTATCGTTATAAATATTCAGATATAGACGCTCAACAAACCTATTTGGGCATTGATGCAGGTGTTAATTTATTTGGTTGGGCATTGCGTCATCGTGGTTCTCAGACTTGGACTGATCAACAAAAACAGAGCTATCAGCGAATTGCAACCTATGCTAAACACGATGTTCCGTTATTACGCGGTCAATTTACTATCGGGGATTTTTACACCAGTGGTAGATTAATGGAAAGTATCGCCATTCGAGGCGTGCAGTTAGAATCCGATGATAGAATGCTTGCAGCTTCTGAACGTTACTATGCACCAGTTATACGAGGCGTTGCCAATACGAATGCGATTGTTAGCGTTCGACAAAACGGTAATCTATTACGAGAAGTGTCTGTACCTGCAGGAGCTTTCTCCATTGATGACCTATTCCCAACCGGTTATGGCGGTGATCTTGAAGTGGAAGTGTTAGAAGCAAATGGCGAGAAACGCACCTTTACCGTGCCATACACCGCCACGGCACAATTAATCCGCCCTGGCTATAGTCGCTATCAATTAAGTGCGGGACGTTACCGTTATGATAATGAAACTTTAGATAATGTTGCACAAGCCACTTGGCAATATGGTTTAAGTAATAATGTAACATTGAACCTTGGTGCAATATTGGCTAAAAATTACCATTCAGAATTAATTGGTGTTGCTGTTAACACGCCTATTGGTGCATTTTCAGGGAATGCAACATTTTCAAATGCTAAGATTGTTAATTCACAACAGAAATATAAAGGGTACAACCTCTATTTTAGCTATAACACCCATATTGAACCAACCAATACAAATGTAACATTGGCAGCATATCGCTATTTGTCCCGTAAGTATTACAGTTTGCAAGATACGATATTGGCGAACAATCGTGATTTTGTTGACAGACAAGAGATTGATATGTCGTCATATTCTTATCGCCCAAAGAACCAATTCCAAGTTACAGTTAGCCAAGTGTTTAAAGACAATTGGGGCAGTATTTATGTTAATGGTAGCACCTATACCTATTGGGACAGCAGCGAAAAGCGCAATGAATACCAAATTGGTTATGGTAATAGCTATAAAAAACTTAATTACAGCCTTTCCTTTTCTCAAGGGAAAACAAGCAATGGCAAAAATGATAGAAGAGTTTATCTGTCATTATCCTTGCCGTTAGGTAATAGCGTTAATAGTGCCTATGTTTCACAAACGCTTAATTATCATAAAGAAAATGGCTATTACGCCTCAACTTCGTTATATGGCTCATTGGGTGAACAAGGCAAATATAACTACAATATTGCCGTGAGCAAACAGAAAGATAACAGCAATATTTCCTTTAACAATAACTACTCAAGTCCACAAGCACGCCTTAGTGCTTCTTGGAGCCGTGATAATAAAGGCAGTCAGCAAATATCATTCGGTGCATCTGGTGCGGTGGTGGCTCATCCAAAAGGCATTACATTATCCAATGATTTAGGCGATAGTTTTGCGATTATTCACGCCAAAGGGGCAAAAGGGGCATTAATTAATGGTTCGGTAGGTAATAAAATTGATTACTTCGGTAACGGTATTGTGCCTTATATTGAACCTTACGCAATTAACTATGTAGGGCTGGATGGAAATTCACTACCAAGCACGGTTGAGCTATCAGCCACAGAACAATCGGTAATTCCGCGTGCCAATCAAGCGATATTAGTGAATTTTGAAACAGAGCAAGGTGCGGTTGTCTTCTTTGAATTAACTAATGATGAAAAAGAGTTGCCACCATTAGGTACAGAAGTGTTTGATCAAAATAATCAATCAGTCGGTGTGGTGGCACAAGGTGGCACAATCTATACTCGAGGCATTGCAGAAAGTGGTGAATTAAAACTTTCTTGGGGTGAAACACGTTGCCATATCAATTACCAATTGCCACAAGAGAGCGATAACACAATGCCTGTTATTGTGCCAGTACAATGCCAGTTTTATTAAAAGGGGAAAAAATGAAAGGGAAAATAATTCATTGGTTTATATCAATGATGGCTTTGGTGATTTTGTTTAAACCATCATTTTCTTTTGCCTATACATTTGAAGGAGTAGATGTTGGAGGACCGATAAAACCACCAGTACCACCAATACACAAGAAATATATTTCCGTCAGTCACAAGCGTGTTGACAATAAGTATAATGAGGTGGTTTATCATTGGAATATAGGCGACATTATGAATGAAGAGTACTGTATGCGACGTCGTGATGTAACGAATCCAGTGGATAAATTTTGGCTAGAAATTAAGTATTTTGATACAACATACAAAAATAGTCAGTATTTTGAAAAAAGCATGTTGGAAGCAGGTCCCCTAAAGATTAGGGGTAATACACCATATCAATTTGCTATTGTTAATAAAACAGATCCATTGAGTTTTTCTTTAAGGCTAAAACTAAAAGATACCTTTCTCTATAATACAACGCCAGCGGATATTACCATTCCGAAAGATACACCACTAGCAATTATTACTATGCTATGTGTAGATAAAGAAGCAGTAGGTAATACAGAGGAGGATTATCAAAGAACAGATAATAGATGGACTAAATATAATTCATTCTCTATGATACAAATTCTCTCCGCGGATTCTGCAACCTTTAGTTTTGCCAAGACTTGCTCGATTTTAGGTAATAAAGACCAAACGATTGAACTAAAAGATGTGACTGTAAAAGACCTTAATGAGAATAGAGAAGTATTCGGTAAAAGTTTTAATATTAGGCTTAATTGCCCTAAACAAAGTGTGAAAAACGCTTATATTATTTTTACTGATGGAAATAATTCCTCAAATTACGGTATGAATGTTGGACTATTAACACCAGACAGCACGACGACGACTATGAACACGGCATTAGTTGTGAAAGATGAGGATGAAAATCCTTTAGTTTATAGTAAGCCTTTACCGAGAAATGGCGATTTTTTTGGGGTACCAGCAGCAACACAGGGCTTTTACAAATTTAGTCAATTATCGCCGGGGCAGCAGGTAAGTCGTACTTATAAGGTTTATTATCGTAGAGTAAATGAGAGTAGACCCGTGCAACCAGGGAAAATATCATCCAAGCTGATCTATAATATTTATTATAATTGATAAAAACTACCCCACTTTATTGTGGGGTAGTTTTTTATTGGAAAGTATTAATCAAACAAAATAAGGATTAATTCTAAGCATTTCTAATATGAAGTGTTTAATGGCGGAACAGGTTTCCCTATTCTTTCATAAAAAGTTTTGACAAATGCTTCAAAACGCTGTTCTTCAATCGCTTGGCGAATTTGTGCCATTAAACGTTGATAATAGCGTAAATTATGAATAGTGTTTAATCTTGCGCCTAAAATTTCACCACATTTGTCCAAATGGTGTAGATAAGATTTTGTGTAATGCCGGCAAGTGTAGCAATCACATTCTGGATCAAGTGTGGAAGTGTCATCACGATATTTAGCATTCCTAATTTTAACAACACCGTCCGTAACAAATAAATGCCCATTGCGTGCATTGCGAGTTGGCATTACACAGTCAAACATATCAATACCGCGTCTTACCCCTTCAACAAGATCCTCCGGCTTGCCGACTCCCATAAGATAGCGTGGTTTATCTTGAGGGATTTTTGGACAAATATATTCTAAAATACGGTGCATATCCTCTTTCGGTTCTCCCACAGCCAACCCACCGACTGCATAGCCGTCAAAACCAATCTCTAACAAACCATCTAATGAAATTTGTCGTAAATTTTCGTGTACGCCACCTTGAATAATGCCAAATAACGCATTTTTATTGCCTAATTTGTCAAAATGAACACGACAACGTTTTGCCCAGCGTAAAGATAATTCCATTGAGTTTTTTGCATACTCAAAAGTTGATGGGTAAGGCGTGCATTCATCAAAAATCATTACAATATCAGAACCAAGATCGTATTGGATTTCCATTGATTTTTCTGGAGATAAGAAAATGCGTTCTCCATTAATTGGGTTTTGGAATTTTACGCCCTCTTCTGTAATTTTGCGTAATTTACCTAAACTGAATACTTGGAAACCGCCACTGTCGGTAAGAATTGGTCGATGCCATTGCATAAAATCGTGTAAATCGCCGTGTTTACGCATAATTTCTTGCCCCGGACGCAACCATAAATGGAAGGTGTTTCCTAATAAAATTTCTGCACCAGTTTCTCGCACTTCTTCCGGTGTCATTCCTTTTACTGTGCCGTAAGTTCCTACCGGCATAAATGCAGGCGTTTGTACGGTAAAGACCCCTTGAGGGCGTTCAAATGTTAGTTCACCACGTCTAGCACCGCCATCAGTATTTTTTAATTGATATTTCATATTTTCTCCATCAACGAATAAACAGTTCGAAGGTATTAAGTGATTAATAAAAGATTAACAATCACCCGTAAAATTGCCTAAAGGCTAATTCTTTTTGATTAAAAACATTGCATCGCCATAACTAAAGAAACGGTAGCGATTTTCCACGGCATTACGGTAAGCACGCATAATGTTGTCATAACCGGCAAATGCAGACACTAACATAATTAAAGTTGATTCCGGCAAATGGAAATTGGTAATTAAACAATCAACAACACGGAATTTCTTCCCCGGATAAATAAAAATTGCCGTATCCGCAAAAAACGGCTCAATTAATTGCGTACTCTGTTTCTCTTCCGCCGCTAAGGCTGCGCTTTCCAATGAACGCACTGATGTTGTCCCGACGGCAATCACGCGTTTACCGGCAGCTTTTGTTGCCAACACCGCATCCACCACCTCTTGCGGAACTTCCGCATATTCTGAATGCATATGGTGATCTTCAATATTTTCCACTCGCACCGGCTGGAATGTGCCGGCACCCACGTGCAACGTAACGAAAGCCATTTTGACGCCTTTCGCCCGCAATGCTGCCAACAATTCCTCATCAAAATGCAAACCTGCGGTCGGTGCGGCTACCGCCCCCGGCACTTTACTATAAACGGTCTGATATCGCTCTTGATCGGCATCTTCATCCGGACGATCAATATAAGGCGGTAATGGAATATGCCCGATTTGCTGTAAGGTATCCAACAATGAGCCCTCAATATCAAATTGTAAATGGAACAGAGAATCTGAACGTCCGACCATTCTTGCCCGAACGCCATTTCCTTCTCCCAATTTATCCTCACCCAAAATTAACTCGCTGCCCTCTTTCGGTGCTTTTGAGGCTCTTATGTGAGCAAGGCAGCTTTTTTGATCAAGCACTCTTTCAACCAGCACTTCTACTTTTCCGCCGCTGCTTTTACGCCCATACATCCGCGCCGGAATAACTCTGGTATTATTAAAAACCAAAAGATCGCCTTCATTCACAAAATCCAACACATCTTTAAAATGATGGTGCGAAAACTCACCACTATTACCGTCAAGTTTTAATAAACGGCTCGCACTACGTTCCTTTTGTGGATAACGAGCAATGAGTTCATCGGGTAAGTCAAAATAAAAGTCGGACACTCTCATAATTTATCTCTTTTTCTTTTACAAATTTAAACGGGCGTAAGTGTATTGCGATCTACATTAAAATGCAAAAAAGATAATATATTTTCCTTTGTCTGATGATGTTATACTCTTTGCCGAAAGATATTTTTTACTAAAAGGGATTAAGTATTATGGCAGAACGACACTATAAACTTTACCGTTATCAAATTCCAATGGATTCCCAAGTGGTATTACGTAACCGTTTTTTGAAACAACGAGAAGGTTTATTGGTACAAATTAGATGTAATGATAAAGAGGGCTGGGGAGAAATTGCACCGTTGCCGGAATTTAGCCAAGAAACGTTAGAACAAGCACAACAACAAGCGATTGAGTGGTTGAAAGCGTGGGATCAGGCACGCGCTAAAAATGAGAAGCTCTCGCTTGAAAACTGTTATCCCTCCGTTGCTTTCGGCTTAAGCTGTGCTTTGGCGGAAATGCAAAATAAATTGGCTACCGAAGGTAATTTCAAAGCAGCACCGCTCTGTTATGGCGATCCTGATGAGCTATATGCTGAGTTGGATCAGCTTTCTGGTGAAAAAATCGCAAAAATTAAAGTAGGGCTATACGAAGCCAATCGTGACGGTTTAATTACCGATATGTTTCTAGAAGCGATTCCCGATCTGAAACTCCGCTTGGATGCCAATCGTTCTTGGACGCCGGCAAAAGCAGAAATGTTTGCCAAATATGTTAAACCGGAACATCGCAGCCGCATTCAATTTTTAGAAGAACCTTGTAAAACGCCGGCAGAAAGTTTGCAGTTTGCGCAAGATACCGGCATTGCCATTGCGTGGGATGAAACAGTGAGAGATACGGATTTTGAAGTAAAAGCGCAGCCCGGGGTGACGGCAATTGTCATTAAACCGACTTTAGTCGGCTCTTTAGAAAAATGTATTCAGCTTATTGAACAAGCACATCAACAAGGCTTAATTGCTGTCATCAGCTCAAGCATTGAATCCAGTTTTGGCTTAACTCAGCTTGCTCGTATCGCACAACAATATACACCGGACACCACACCGGGATTGGACACCTTAGATTTAATGAAAGTTCAGGTTGTGCGTGCTTGGCAAGGTTCTGCATTACCGCTTGCCGAATTAAACAGTGACTATATTACTGAAGTTAAATTTGATTGATTAACCACAAAAAAATACCGGCATTAAGCCGGTATTTTTAATCAGATTATTAGGGTTTCAAGCGATTACATCATACCGCCCATTCCACCCATACCACCCATTCCGGCAGCACCTAAATCTGCTTTTTCATCTTTTGGCAATTCAGTGACCATACATTCGGTAGTGATCATTAAACCGGCGATAGATGAAGCAAATTGCAATGCAGAACGAGTAACTTTAGTTGGGTCAAGGATACCCATTTCCAACATATCACCGTACACTTCCGCACCGGCGTTATAACCGAAGTTACCTTCACCGGATTTCACTTTGCTTGCAACAACAGAAGCTTCTTCACCGGCATTAGTAACGATTTGACGAAGTGGTGCTTCCATTGCACGTAAAGCAAGTTTAATACCTACATTTTGATCTTCGTTTTCGCCTGCTAATTTGCCTGCAACTTTACTTGCTGCACGAATCAATGCAACACCGCCCCCTGGGACAATACCTTCTTCAACTGCAGCACGGGTAGCGTGCAATGCATCTTCAACACGCGCTTTTTTCTCTTTCATTTCCACTTCTGTTGCAGCACCGACTTTAATCACTGCCACACCGCCGGCTAATTTAGCCACACGTTCTTGAAGTTTTTCTTTATCATAATCAGAAGTAGATTCTTCGATTTGTTGACGAATTTGTGCAACACGAGCCTGAATTTGAGCTTCATCACCAACACCGTCAATGATAGTAGTATTGTCTTTAGAAATCACAACACGTTTTGCTTGACCAAGATCTTCTAATGTTGCTTTTTCCAATTCCATACCGATTTCTTCAGAAATTACAGTACCGGCAGTTAAAATCGCAATATCTTGTAACATTGCTTTACGACGATCACCAAATCCCGGTGCTTTTACTGCTGCTACTTTCACAATGCCGCGCATAGTGTTCACTACCAATGTTGCCAAAGCCTCACCTTCAACATCTTCAGCAACAATTAATAATGGTTTTCCTGCTTTTGCTACAGCTTCAAGCACTGGTAATAATTCACGGATATTAGAGATTTTTTTATCTACTAATAGAATATATGGTGAATCTAATTCAACTGTTCCGGTTTCTGGTTTGTTAATGAAATATGGTGAAAGATAACCACGATCAAATTGCATACCTTCAACTACAGCAAGTTCATCTTCCAATCCAGTACCATCTTCAACAGTGATAACACCTTCTTTACCTACTTTCTCCATTGCTTGAGCGATAATTTTACCGACAACGCTGTCAGAGTTGGCTGAAATTGTACCTACTTGTTCAATTTCTTTTGAGGTTTCGCAAGGTTTAGAAAGATTTTTTAATTCAGCAACCACTTCTGCAACGGCTTTATCAATACCGCGTTTTAAATCCATAGGATTCATTCCAGCTGCAACTGCTTTTAAACCTTCATTTACAATAGCTTGTGCTAAAACGGTTGCTGTTGTTGTACCGTCACCAGCTGCATCATTAGCTTTGGATGCAACTTCTTTAACCATTTGTGCACCCATATTTTCAAATTTATCTTCTAATTCAATTTCACGAGCTACAGATACACCGTCTTTAGTAATAGTTGGTGCTCCAAAAGATTTATCTAATACAACGTTACGACCTTTAGGACCTAATGTTACTTTTACTGCATCAGCTAATACGTTAACACCGTTAAGCATTTTTACGCGTGCATCATTACCAAATCTTACATCTTTTGCTGCCATTTTATATTCCTTCTTTTATTATTCTACAATTGCCAAAATATCATTTTCAGAGATGATTAATAGTTCTTCACCATCAATTTTTTCTGATTTTACGCCATAACCATCGTTAAAAATCACAACATCACCAACTTTTACATCAAGCGGTTGTACTTGACCATTTTCTAAGATGCGACCTTTACCAACTGCCAACACTTTTCCTCTAGTGGATTTTTGTGCAGCAGAACCAGTTAAAACGATGCCACCAGCTGATTTAGTTTCTACTTCTTCACGTTTTAAGATTACACGATCGTGTAATGGACGAATATTCATAAAAGTACTCCTATACATTTTAGCGAAAATTGATTTTTAGGTATCTTACCCAGTTTGTTGAACGTTTGTAGAAATGGGGATCACAAAGACACTTTCAAGAGGGAAATTAAAAAATTTTTCTTGCGCTCAATCTATAAAAAAAACTAATGAATTAAATAAAAATAACTCCTATTTGCTCATTTAAATTTTATGATCCACATCACAAAATTTCATAAAAACAACTTTTATAATACGCGAAAAATAGATTGACAGAGATTGATAAAAAAAGATTTTTCTTTAGTTATCAATTTGATTTTTATTAAAAATAAATAATTTGAGGTGTTTTATGAGCGAATTCCGTAAAGAAGTTGACCTACTTGGTGAAAGAGAAATTCCAGCTGATGTATATTGGGGAATTCATACCCTTCGGGCTATCGAAAATTTCAATATTTCTAATAATACTATTTCTGATGTGCCTGAATTTGTACGTGGAATGGTAATGGTGAAAAAAGCTACTGCAATGACTAATGGTGAACTTGGTGCTATTCCACAAAATATTGCTGATGCAATTGTTGCAGCTTGTGATGAAATTTTGACTACTGGAAAATGTATGGATCAATTCCCGTCTGATATTTATCAGGGCGGAGCAGGAACTTCCGTTAATATGAATACTAACGAAGTTGTTGCCAATATCGCACTTGAAATCCTTGGTCATAAAAAAGGTGAGTATCAATTCTTAGACCCGATGGATCACGTCAATGCTAGCCAATCAACTAATGATACTTATCCAACAGGATTCCGTATTGCAGTGTATAACAGCATTTTAAAATTAGTGGAGAAACTACAATATTTACACGATGGTTTCCAAAATAAAGCAGACGAATTTTCCAATATTTTAAAAATGGGTCGTACACAGTTGCAAGATGCTGTTCCAATGACTGTCGGTCAGGAATTCAAAGCATTTGCAGTGTTAATTGATGAAGAAATTAAGAATTTATTAAAAACTGCTGCATTATTGTTGGAAGTTAATCTTGGGGCAACAGCTATCGGTACAGCATTGAATACACCTCAAGGCTATACTGATTTAGTTGTGCAGAATTTAGCAAAAGTAACTGGTTTGCCTTGTGTCAAAGCAGAAAATTTAATTGAAGCAACTTCTGACTGTGGTGCTTATGTAATGGTTCACGGTGCATTAAAACGCACTGCTGTGAAAATTTCTAAAGTATGTAATGACTTGCGTTTGCTTTCTTCAGGTCCTCGTGCAGGTTTAAATGAAATTAACTTGCCTGAATTGCAAGCAGGTTCTTCAATTATGCCGGCAAAAGTTAATCCAGTTGTGCCTGAAGTTGTTAATCAAGTTTGCTTCAAAGTAATGGGAAATGATATTACAGTAACAATGGCAGCGGAAGCTGGTCAATTACAACTTAATGTAATGGAACCGGTTATCGGTCAAGCGATGTTTGAATCCATCAGTATTCTTACCAACGCTTGCGTTAACTTGAGAGATAAATGTATTGACGGCATTACCGTAAATAAAGAAATTTGTGAAAATTATGTCTTTAATTCAATTGGTATTGTAACTTATCTCAATCCGTTTATTGGGCATCACAACGGTGATAAAGTTGGTAAAATCTGTGCGAAAACTGGAAAAGGTGTGAAAGAAGTTGTTTTAGAATTAGGTTTGCTTACTGAAGAACAATTAAATGATATTCTTTCTGTTGAAAACTTAATGAATCCAACTTACAAAGCAAAATTGAACAAGTAATTTTTCTCAATCAACCCCAACTAAGAGTCCGCCTGAAAACGGGCTCTTTTTTTGTGTTGCGGTTGCAATTTCGTTCTTAGCGCTTAGAATTAGCCCTTTGTAAAAATATTATTTATTAAATCAAATTGAGAACGTTATGCCACAAATCGCAGAAAATCCATTTGTCCTTGTTGATGGTTCATCTTATTTATATCGTGCTTATCACGCTAATTTTCGTTTAGGATTATCTAATTCTGCCGGAGAGCCGACTGGAGCAATGTATGGCGTACTGAATATGCTTAAAAGCTTATTGAAAGAGGTTAAGCCGACACATATTGCGGTAGTATTTGATGCAAAAGGAAAAACTTTCCGTGATGAAATGTTTGAAAAATATAAATCTCACCGTCCACCAATGCCGGAAGATTTACGCCAACAAATTCAGCCACTTCATCAAATGATTGAAGCTTTAGGATTGCCGTTACTTATTGTTGAGGGGGTTGAAGCGGATGATGTAATTGGTACATTAGCTAAGCAGGCTTCCAAAGCAGGGCGTAATGTATTGATCAGTACCGGTGATAAAGATATGGCTCAATTAGTCGATGATAAAATTATGCTGATCAATACAATGACTAACACTTTATTGGATCGTGAGGGAGTTATTGAAAAATATTCAGTACCGCCAGAATTAATCATTGATTTATTGGCATTAATGGGTGATAGTTCGGATAATATTCCGGGTGTTCCAAGTGTTGGTAATAAAACGGCTGTTGCATTGTTGCAAGGGCTTGGTGGTATTGCTGATATTTATTCACAATTAGATAGAATTGCTGATTTACCGATTCGTGGCGCAAAAAAATTGGCTGATAAACTTGTTGCCGGCAAAGAAGATGCGGATCTTTCCTATAAATTGGCAACCATAAAAACAGATGTACCGTTGGAAGTTACTTTTGAACAACTCACCTTGCAAAGTGAAAACCGTGATCAATTAATTGAATATTATGCACGTTATGATTTTAAACGTTGGTTAAATGAAATTTTAAATGAAAATACAGTGTCTTCATTGCAAAATGTTAAGGTAGTAAAAGCAACGCCGAGTCGTGAGATTCAGCCTTTTTCAGCCAAAATTGATCGTAGTCGTTATCAAACTATTTTAACGGAAGAACAGTTAGCACAGTGGCGTGAAAAATTAAGCAGAGCAACACTGTTTGCGATAGATACTGAAACTAATAGTTTGAATTATATGCAGGCAAAATTAGTTGGTTTATCTTTTGCATTAGAAAATGGTGATGCTGCCTATTTACCACTACAACATCATTATCTTGACTGTCCGAAACAGCTTAGTTGGGATCAGGTTTTAGCTGAGTTAAAAACGATTTTAGAAGATCCGAATATTAAGAAAGTTGGTCAAAATTTAAAATATGATTTGACCATTCTTGCCAGACACGGTGTTACATTACAGGGTGTTGTTTATGACACAATGTTGGAGTCCTATATTTTGGATAGCACCGGTCGCCATAATATGGATGATTTGGCAAAACGTTTTTTACATCACGATACTATTCATTTTGAAGACTTGGCAGGTAAAGGTAAAGGGCAACTTACGTTTGATCAGATTACAATTGACAAAGCTGCTGAATATGCAGCGGAAGATGCAGATGTTACCTTTAAATTGCATCAGGCTTTGTGGTCGCAACTTAATCAAATACCAAGTTTAGTTAAACTTTTTACTGAAGTGGAATTGCCCCTTTCTCAAGTTTTAGCACGAATGGAACGTAACGGTGTCTTGATTGACAGTGATTTGCTTTATCAGCAGTCGCAGGAAATCAGTGCTAGACTTATCCAATTGGAACAGCAAGCACATCAACTTGCCGGACAAACATTTAATTTGGCTTCAACTAAACAGCTACAAGAAATTCTGTTTGAAAAACTCGGTTTACCAGTGTTAAAGAAAACGCCTAAAGGTGCGCCATCAACGAATGAAGAGGTGCTAGAAGAGTTAGCATATGAACACGAATTGCCGAAATTATTAGTAGAGCATCGAGGTTTCAGTAAATTGAAGTCTACTTATACGGATAAACTACCACAAATGATCGATCCGGATACCGGTCGTGTGCATACTTCTTATCATCAAGCAGTTACTATTACAGGTCGTTTATCATCATCCGATCCGAATTTACAGAATATTCCGACCCGTAGTGAAGAGGGCAGAAAAATCCGTCAGGCATTTATTGCCGAAAAAGGATTTAAAGTGGTCGCTGCAGACTATTCACAAATTGAGTTAAGAATTATGGCACATCTTTCTGGAGATGCCGGTTTGGCTTATGCTTTTTCTCACGGTTTGGATGTGCATCGTTCTACTGCTGCTGAAGTATTTGATGTTCCGTTGGAACAAGTTACTCCACAACAACGTTATCGTGCTAAAGCGATCAATTTTGGCTTAATTTATGGGATGAGTGCATTTGGATTGGCACGTCAATTACAAATTCCTCGTAATGAGGCGCAGATCTATATAGATCGTTATTTCCATCGTTATCCTGCCGTTAAACAGTTTATGAGTGATATTCAAGAGAAAGCAAAACAACAAGGATATGTTGAAACATTGCTGGGACGACGGCTTTATTTACCTGAATTAAAATCAAGCAATGGGATGCGTCGTAAAGCAGCTGAACGAGTGGCAATCAATGCACCGATGCAAGGCACAGCAGCAGATATCATTAAAAAGGCGATGATTGATATAGATCGTTTTATTGCTGACAAAGAAGATATTCGTATGATTATGCAAGTTCACGATGAATTAGTCTTTGAGGTAAAAGAAGATAAAATTTCATACTATGAAACCATTATCAAGGATATGATGGAGAATGCAGTTAAATTGAGTGTTCCTCTCATTGTTGATGTTAATTTTGGGGATAATTGGGATCAGGCTCATTAATCAGCGAATTTTAAGATAAAATTCAGTTATGCAGTTAGTCAATCTATGATTTTTTATTGTAGATTTGCTTTTAGAATAAAGGTCTAGTTTTTATCTAGACCTTTATTTATTAGTAGCTTAATGAATTATTTCAATTTCTTGTCTTTATTTTTAGAATTGAATACTCATACCCACTTGGTAATTCATTCTTCTCAATTTTTGTTCTTTAGTTAAAGAACGCAAATACTCTAAATTAATAAAGGTTGAAATATTATCTGTGAAATAATATCTTGCATTTGCAGAGAGTGCAGCACTATCTTTAACAAATTTATCTTCAATCCATTCATTATTCATAATGAGGTGATCGAAATCACGTAAATTCTTGATCAATCTAATATTAGATGATAAAGCGAAATTTGCTACTCGATAATCAGCGCCCAGATTGATTAAGGCATTAACCTGACTTTCTCTGACAGCGTCAACATTGATATCTTTTACTGAAATCGCGCTATAGCGGTGATAGCTTTCTTGTAACCCAAGATCTGCATAAAGTGTTAAATCTTGATTAAACGGATAACGATAACCAATATTTTGTTCACTCGATAAAATATATCCATTTTGTTTATAACGTATTTTATCTTTATTTTTGAAATCGTGAATTACACGCCCAGCACTGATAATTGCTTGAGCATACCAATTATTCCAGTTGTGTGCAAAATAACCATTAGCCGAAACCATTTCTGAGGTAACTTTACCTACATACGGGTTAAGGTTAAGATGTTCATTAATTTCATTTTTGACATTACTAGTTGTTTTTGAATAAGTTGCTGAGATACCAATTAAATTATCGGTATTACTTACTAAATCTTTACCAATAGCCAAAATTTGACTATTTTGTTTGATGTTCAAAAACGCTTTACCTTTCACATCATTATGTGCATATGCCATATTTACCCAATAATCTAAATTACTGGTTTGACTCCAAAGAGGAGTATTTGGATTTCTTCTGGAATAATCAAGGTGTAACTGACCCACATAACTACTGATATAAGGTAATGCGGCAATTAAAGACGCATCAGCATTTAATAAACGCTTTATCGGCATATCGTTTGTTATTGAAGCTGGTAGAACAGTCTTATTATTATCAGCTGTTAATTGAGAAGTTTGTTCAGTAGTTTCATTTGTAGCAGCTGTACTATCATCAAGATTTGTTGAATTATTTAATTCACCAGATTCGTCTTGTTTAACTTCAGCTGCTTTACTTGCAGGGGCAGTAGTGCCATTTTGTGCAGTTATCGCAGGAGTTTCTTGATCTACATCTACGCTATCTGTTGTCAATGACTCAACTTTTGGAGCTTCAACATTACGCTTAGCCCGTTTTTTAACAATATCTGTTGAACTATCTAATTCGTTAGATTTGTCTTGTTGAACTTCAGCCGCTTCATTTGCAAGGGTAGTAGTGCCATTTTGTGCAGTTATCGCAGGAGTTTCTTGATCTACATCTACGCTATCTGTTGTCAATGACTCAACTTCTGGAGCTTCAACATTACGCTTAGCCCGTTTTTTAACAATATCTGTTGAATTATTTGATTCGTTAGATTCGTTTAATTCTTGAATTTTAGTTAGTTCATTGGCTAATTCACCTTGTTCTGAACTGGTTGGTACTGATTGCGTGTTTACTGCGGCAGGCACAACGGGTTCTTCTACCGGCTGAA
>NZ_JPXY01000026.1:0-6223 GCF_000771895.1 Gallibacterium genomosp. 2 | reverse complement strand
CAACTTTTGGGGTGCAGATCAGATCAAAACTATATTCCGCTAGATTCCCAAACCGAATATCAATTTGCTAAAGATTGTGAAACCAGCGAAGAAGTGGAATTTTATTTTAAGCTGCCTGAAAAATTTAAAATCCCGACCCCATTAGGGCATTACAACCCCGATTGGGCGGTGGTGTTTAAAGGTGAAAACAAAATCTATTTTGTGGCAGAAACCAAAAATACAGGAGAGGGCATTCAACGCGGTGTGGCGGAAGAAAAATTACGCGAAAGCGAGCAAATGAAAATTGCTTATGCACGTAAAAATTTTGATTATTTGCAAACAGAAAATTCTGATTTGGCTTATTGTGTGGTGGAGAAAGTAGTGGAGCTGTCAGAGAAATTATAAGGAAAAATAGGATTTAATTTATCAGTTGCTTTGTATGAGTTTATGATCTTTTAGATTTTTAGTTTTAATTGTAAAACATTAATTATTAGTGATTTTGAAAAGATAGAGCAATGTTACCCTATCTTTTCAAATAGTTATTATGCGTTTTCCACTTTATTCTTAATAAATTCAATCGCTTTCTGAATGCGGTTTAAGCAACGTTCTCTACCGATAAGTTCAAGTGTAATATCTAATGATGGAGATTGTCCTGAGCCTGTTACCGCAACTCGTAATGGCATACCGACTTTACCCATTCCAACGCCTAATTCATTCGCAGTTTGCTCGATTACTTGATGTAATTCGTGAGCTTTCCATTCCGGAAGTTGACGCAATTTTTCTAATGCAACGCTTAATGGCTGAATAGCTGTGGCTTTAAAATGTTTTTTCGCTGCTGCTTCATCAAATTCACTGAAATCTTCGTAGAAATAACGGCTGGCTGTTGCCATTTCTTTTAAGGTTTTACAGCGTTCACCTAGTGCTTTTACAATTTCGGTTAATTCTGGTCCATTTTGGGTATTAATTTTTTGCTCTTCCATATGCCATTCAAGATAATGAGCTACCTTTTCTACTGGTAATTCACGGATGTAATGGTGGTTTACCCATTGTAATTTGTCGGTATTAAATGCACTTGCTGAACGGCTAACCTGATGAATATCAAAGAATTTGACCATTTCTTCAATAGAGAAAATTTCCTGATCGCCGTGCCCCCAACCTAAACGCACTAAATAATTTAACAACGCTTCCGGCAAATAACCTTCATCACGATACTGCATTACATTGACCGCACCGTGGCGTTTAGATAATTTTTGACCGTCATCACCTAAAATCATTGAAACGTGTGCATATTGTGGCACAGGCGCGCCAAGTGCTTTTAAGATATTGATTTGACGTGGTGTGTTGTTGATGTGATCTTCACCACGCACAACGTGAGTGATGCCCATATCCCAGTCATCAACTACAACACAGAAATTGTAAGTTGGTGAGCCGTCGGTGCGGCGGATGATTAAATCATCAAGTTCGCTGTTGCTGATTTCGATTTTTCCACGCACGGCATCATCAAAAATCACTGAACCTTCGGTTGGATTTTTAAAACGGACAACGTGAGGTTCGCTCGGATCGTGATGTGTGTGATCGTGTAAGCAATGGCGATCATAGCGTGGTTTTTCTTTATTTTTTTCCTGCTGTTCGCGCAAGTTTTCCAAACGTTCTTTAGTACAATAACAACGATAAGCTAAACCTTGTTCTAACATTTGATCAATCACTTGATTATAACGATCAAAACGTTTAGTTTGGTAATAAGGACCGTGATCCCAAGATAAGCTCAACCACTCCATACTTTCTAAAATAGCATCAACTGCCTGCTGGGTGGAACGCTCCAAGTCGGTGTCTTCGATACGAAGTACAAATTCACCTTGATTGTGTTTGGCGTATAACCAAGAGTAAAGTGCGGTTCTTGCTCCGCCAACGTGTAAATAGCCTGTTGGACTTGGTGCAAAACGGGTACGTACTGTTATATTTGGATCTAAATTAAATAGTTTTTCGATTTCCATTATATTCTGCCTACAAATAAAAAATAAAAAACGGCTCTATTCTACTATGAGTTAGCATTATTCTTAATAAAAACTTGATATTTATGTTTACTTTTAGAACAGTTAGCAAATGAAAATCAAAAAGCGATTGACTGGATATAAATTATAATTATAATGCCACGAACACAAAATATGGGCGATTAGCTCAGTTGGGAGAGCACCTCCCTTACAAGGAGGGGGTCACTGGTTCGAGACCGGTATCGCCCACCATATTTTGTTAGTTGTCATAAGGGCGATTAGCTCAGTTGGGAGAGCACCTCCCTTACAAGGAGGGGGTCACTGGTTCGAGACCGGTATCGCCCACCACTTATGACAATCACCCAATATTAACAATGTGGGCGATTAGCTCAGTTGGGAGAGCACCTCCCTTACAAGGAGGGGGTCACTGGTTCGAGACCGGTATCGCCCACCACTATTGTTAGTAGCAACGAATTTCTATTCGGGCGATTAGCTCAGTTGGGAGAGCACCTCCCTTACAAGGAGGGGGTCACTGGTTCGAGACCGGTATCGCCCACCATCTTATCTTTCATTAATATTTCCGATTAAAGTTAATTTATTCTTGCTGACGAAAATGGTAAGGTATCGTCTATTGTTTTCCCATAGATAGCTTTTTATGCAGCCCAATCTTTATATCGGAATGATGTCCGGCACCAGCCTTGATGGTGTAGATACCGTTATTGTTGATTTTTCAAATGCCTTCCCTCGAATAGTGGCTTCATTATATGCACCTATGCCTCAGGATTTACGTGATGATTTGACAGATTTAATGCGTGGTGTGACAACTTTGCAGAAATTGGGTGAAATTGAACAGCGGTTATCTTGGCTTTATGTTGAGCAAGTTAGAGAAATTTTGCAGCAACAAAGATTCGCGGCAGAGCAGATTATTGCGATTGGCTGTCACGGGCAGACAGTTTGGCACGCGCCAACGGGAAAATATCCGTTTACAATGCAACTGGTGGACGGCAATTTATTAGCGGCACAAACAGGAATTACTACAATCACCGATTTTCGGCGTAAAGATATGGCATATGGCGGTCAGGGCGCGCCGTTAGTGCCGGCATTTCATCAAGCGATTTTTTCTAATCCGAAACATTTAACTGTATTGCTTAATATTGGCGGTATCAGTAATGTCACTATTTTATATCCGGACGGAACAGTAAGTGGCTTTGATACCGGGCCGGGCAACACTTTGATGGACAACTGGATTAAATTGCAGCAGGGTAGAAACTTCGATCAAAACGGTGAATGGGCAGCACAAGGTCAAGTGAATAAGGCATTATTGCAAAGCTGTTTGCAGACCGAGTATTTTCATCAGTTGCCACCGAAGAGTACAGGACGAGAACAGTTTAATTTACCTTGGTTACAACAAAAACTTGATGCTTTACCGCAAATTGCTGCTGTTGATGTACAGGCAACGTTATTGGAATTAACAGCACAAACAATAGTTGCACAATTACCGAACACACAAACTGAAACAACGTTATGGGTGTTCGGCGGCGGTGCGAATAATCCGGTTTTAATGCAGCGATTACAGGATTTATTGCCGCATTGGTGCGTCAGAAACAGTAATCAAAGTGGCATTGATGCTGATTTTATGGAAGCCGCTGCTTTTGCGTGGTTGGCATATCGCACTATAAATCATCAAAGCGGTAATTTGCCGTCTGTCACGGGAGCAAGCCAACGTGCCATTTTGGGAGCAATACATTTAGCAGATAAGATTAATAAGGATTTATGATGACTTCTCTTTCCCAAACTTTGAAACAACTCACTTCTGAACAACGTAATAGTGCTTCGTTAAATCTGGATCAGCTTTCTGCATTAGAAATCGTTCAATTAATGAATCAAGAAGATCAAAAAGTAGCATTAGCGGTGAATGATCAATTGGCTCAAATTGCACAGGCTGTTGAAGTTATTGTCAGCGCCTTTCAACGAGGTGGTCGCCTTATTTATCAAGGTGCGGGGACGAGTGGTCGATTAGGGGTTTTGGATGCGTCAGAATGTCCACCGACGTTTGGCGTGCCGTTTGGGCAAGTTATCGGTTTGATCGCGGGTGGTGACAGGGCGATACGAAAATCGGTGGAAAATGCCGAAGATAACCGCGAGGCTGGTAAAGCGGATTTAATGCAGATTCAGCTTTCAGATAAAGATGTAGTGGTCGGCTTGGCAGTCAGCGGTCGAACACCTTATGTCTTGGGTGGGTTAGCGTATGCGAAATCCCTTGGTGCAAAAACCGTAGCAATCAGTTGTAATGCGCATTCAGAGATGGCAGAAATAGCAGATATTGCAATTACGCCGATAGTCGGTGCGGAAATCTTGACCGGCTCATCCAGGTTAAAAGCAGGCACTGCGCAAAAAATGGTGCTGAATATGCTTTCTACCGCCAGTATGGTGTTAATGGGTAAGTGTTACCAAAACTTGATGGTGGATGTGCAGGCGACCAATGAAAAATTGCGACATCGAGCGGTAAATATTGTGATGCAAGCAACGGAATGTGATTGTGATACCGCAAAGCATTATTTATCATTGGCTGATAATCAGGCGAAATTGGCTATTATGATGATTTTAGGCAATTTGGATAAAGATCAGGCAAGTGCATTGTTAACGCAGTCGCAAGGAAAATTAGGTCAAGCAGTACAGAAATTAGGCGATTAGATTTCGGCTTATGGGCGGTAAATAGTCGTAATAATGGGAAATTAGGCGATAGCGTACTAAAACTGTAAAAAACGAACAGTTTTTGCTTGAGATTTAGTCTAACAATAAAAAATACCGTTTTTTTTGAAAAAAAGGCTTGCCAGAAGAAAAAAGATCCCTATAATACGCCTCACTTGCTTAACGATGCCGACTTAGCTCAGCAGGTAGAGCAACTGACTTGTAATCAGTAGGTCACCAGTTCGATTCCGGTAGTCGGCACCATCTTTCAAGTAAGTAGTAGCATTAGCATAGTGGAGGGATTCCCGAGCGGCCAAAGGGAGCAGACTGTAAATCTGCCGGCTCAGCCTTCGAAGGTTCGAATCCTTCTCCCTCCACCATTTTATGATGGGACAGATGAATATAGGTGCGGGCATCGTATAATGGCTATTACCTCAGCCTTCCAAGCTGATGATGCGGGTTCGATTCCCGCTGCCCGCTCCACGCTGATATAGCTCAGTTGGTAGAGCGCACCCTTGGTAAGGGTGAGGTCGGCGGTTCAAATCCGCCTATCAGCACCACCTCTATTTTTCTTTCCTTTTTTATATCCTGTAATTATCTTTGGTTAATGTGGTAATTTACGCCATCGATAACCGTGTTTTTTTAGGGGACTTTCCATGTCTAAAGAAAAATTTGAACGTACAAAACCGCACGTAAACGTGGGTACAATCGGCCACGTTGACCATGGTAAAACAACTTTAACCGCAGCCATCACAACCGTATTAGCAAAACACTACGGTGGTGCAGCTCGTGCATTTGACCAAATCGATAACGCGCCGGAAGAAAAAGCGCGTGGTATCACCATCAACACTTCACACGTTGAATACGATACTCCAACACGTCACTATGCACACGTTGACTGTCCGGGACATGCCGACTATGTAAAAAATATGATTACCGGTGCGGCGCAAATGGACGGAGCGATTCTAGTAGTAGCAGCGACAGACGGTCCAATGCCACAAACTCGTGAACACATCTTATTAGGACGCCAAGTAGGCGTACCATACATCATCGTATTCTTAAACAAATGCGATATGGTAGATGACGAAGAGTTATTAGAATTAGTAGAAATGGAAGTTCGTGAACTTCTATCACAATATGATTTCCCAGGTGACGATACTCCAATCGTACGTGGTTCAGCATTAAAAGCGTTAGAAGGCGACCCACAATGGGAAGAAAAAATTCTTGAATTAGCAAACTACTTGGATACATACATTCCTGAACCGGAACGTGCAGTAGACCAACCATTCTTGTTACCAATTGAAGACGTATTCTCAATTTCAGGTCGTGGTACCGTAGTAACAGGACGTGTAGAACGTGGTGTGATCCGTACAGGTGAAGAAGTAGAAATCGTAGGTATCAAAGAAACTGCGAAAACCACAGTAACTGGCGTAGAAATGTTCCGTAAATTGTTAGACGAAGGTCGTGCGGGTGAAAACATCGGTGCATTATTACGTGGTACAAAACGTGAAGAAATTGAACGTGGTCAAGTGTTAGCGAAACCAGGTTCAATCACTCCACAC